>CAJJTI010000005.1 GCA_905194705.1 uncultured Solobacterium sp.
CATAATTGATGGCAAAACTTCCAATTCCTCCTGCACCAACTGCGCCAGCCATTGTTGTTAAACCAATCAAACTGATTGCTGTAATTGTTGTTGCACGAATTACTTCAGGTACTGATTCTTTAATATAAACCCTAAAGATAATACCTAATGTTCCACTTCCCATACTTCTTGCAGCTTCTACTTTTCCTTCATCTACCGTCGCAAGGGCTGATTCTATCTGTCTTGTATAGAATGGTGTTGCCCCAAATACTAATGGTACGATTGCTCCTTTAACTCCAACAGCTGTTCCAACTAAAGTTCTAGTAAATGGAATTAAGAAGATAAGTAATATAACAAAAGGTATTGAGCGGAAGATATTTGTAAAAATATCAACACATGTAAATAAAACTTTATTTGGTGCTATACCATCTTTTCTTGTAGTTGTTAAGATTACGCCAAACAAGAAACCAAATACAAATGTAAAGACGCCAGCAATTAGAAACATCTGTACAGTAGCGGCACAGCTATCGCTAAATTTATCAAGATATGCGATAACATTTGGCATCCATTCATTGAATAATTCTGTCATTTTTCTACCACCTCTACTTTTACATTGCAACTTTCTAAGTATTCTATTGCTTTTTCAACATCACCTTCTTCACCACTCATCACAACAATCATGCCACCTAGTGGTGTACCTTGAATTAAGTCAACATTTGCTAAAACGATACTTAGATTTACATTGAACTTTCTTGATGTTTCGGAAATAATCGCATCTCCGACACAATCTTTTTCAAATACCAGTTTTAGTAATTTGCTATAACCACTAGTTTCAACTAATGATGAATGAATTAATTTTGTGATATTCCCTAAACCACTTGAAGTATTTACAAATCGTTTAGTAATCTTCTCTTTTGGATGAGCAAAGATATCATATACATTTCCTTCCTCAACAACTCTACCGTTTTCAATCACTGCCACCTTGTCACAAATCGATCTAATAACAGCCATCTCATGAGTAATCAATATAATTGTTAAGCCGAGTTTCTTATTCAATTCTTTCAATAAATTTAGAATTGATTCTGTTGCTTCAGGATCTAGTGCACTAGTCGCTTCATCACAAAGAAGAATTTTAGGATCATTTGCTAATGCTCTTGCAATAGCTACTCTTTGTTTTTGTCCACCCGACAACTGACATGGATAAGAATCTATTTTGTCTTCCAGAGAAACAAGTTTTAATAAATTCTTTACTTTTTCTGTAATTTCCGCTTTACTTTTGCCTGTATATTTTAATGAATAGGCTACATTTTCAAATACAGTACAGCGATCCAGCAAATTGAAATGTTGAAATATCATACCAATCTGTCTTCTTAGTGCTCTTAATTGTGAATCACCCGCTTTTACTTTTTTACCATCATGGATGTAATACAAATTTTGTGATTCAGCTGATATTGTGCCAAATCCAGATATTTCAATACTTCCAGAATCAGGTACTTCTAGGAAATTGATGCATCTAACTAACGTAGATTTTCCTGCCCCTGAATAACCTATAACCCCATAGATTTCTCCATCTTCAATTTTTAAAGATACATTGTCTACAGCATTAACTGTTAAATCTGATGTAGCAAATGTTTTGTGAATGTTTTTTATTACAATCATTTGTTCTCCTTCCAACAAAAAAACCGTCCCTACACTAAATGTAAGGACGGGATATATCATCACGTGTTACCACCTTGCTTCACCTCTTCGAGTACCAACATACTCTATAGCTTTAACGGGCTAACCCGGTATAACCTCATATTGATCATACAGCTCCAAGACCATGTTCATTGCTTTCTCCTCTATCTCTTTTCAGCTTTCCGAGACTCTCTATAAGATTCCTTAGCAATTACTCTTCTTTTCTTCGCCTTTATGGTATGTATTTTCACTCTAGATTTTTTAATTGTCAATAATTAATTTTCGTTTTTTACTAGAGTGCGATACTTATTATAGTAATTTACAACAAGTTTACTGTTGAATGGATGATGTTCTTCTTCCATTTCATGCAGTAAATTCTTCATTTCTCCTTCAACAATTTCTTTGATATCTTCTGGATAATTCATCATACTTGCGTGTTCCTCATATTCACTTTCATCAAGTATCATATATGACCAGTCCGGATACAATTTAACATCTAAATCATAGTCAATATTTTTAATCGCTTCACCATCATATAAACTTGGCGACGCTAAATTACAGTAGTAATAAACACCTGTTTTACGAATCATGGATATAACGTTATACCATCTGTCAGTCCAAAAGAAACATACCGCTGGTTCTCTTGTTAACCACTTTCTTCCATCCGATTCAATTACCCAGGTTTTATTTGTTACAACCACAAATTCATTATCCGTCACATCAACAATAACGCCTTTACACCAGGTTCTATGCAAGGATCCATCATGTTTATAGCTTTGAATATATACTTCATTACCCACTTCTAGTTTTCCATTCATGATTTATCCTCCCAACGTTATTATTTTACACTTGCAAAAAAAAAGTACAACTGAAGTATTGAATTACTTCAGTTGTAAACTTTATTTCATAACTGGTTTTAGTCTATTCATAATGATTGGAACAACAATTGCAGAAACAATCATTGTTGGAATCATATACCAAGCATTATATGCAAAACTTCCGCCCCATGGTGTTCCCCAGAACACTGTACCAGCAATAGTATGTAGTGCTAAACGAATTAAGTTTGTTACAACAATTCCAGAATAGAAGTTCTTGAAATTTGGGAATAATGAACTTAATCCATAAACACCGAAAGCAACTGGATATTCCATCATAAATTGAATGAATACCTGGAATGCAGTAAATCCATCAGAATTTTGTACTACATATACTTTTCCAGTCATAAACTGTAATACAACAGAAAGTATTGCAACAGCTAAACCTTTCTTCCATCCAAGATGGTAAGACGCAATAATTAGTGGAATTACACCTAAGCCTAATGTTCCACCATTTGGCATCTTAAATAAACCAATTTGATTAGCTAACCAATCAAATACCATGAACAATGCAAGATACATTGCCATGTAAACTAAATCGCTGATCTTATTTTTGTTATTCATAAAAAAATACACCTCCATATTTTGTGAAGGCGTAAGGAATTAAGAACTCCCTACGCTAGCTCTACCTAGATCAGGTGGTAAGGGTATATCTCAGCACTAAGTGCACCCCTGTTCACAGTGTTTTATTATAGCATTTAATTTTCACACTACAATAGCTTTCTATTTTTCTGATATTATAGATTTTGAGGTGAAATCTATGAACAATATTATGATCGAACAAATTAAAGGATTACTTACAGAAGAAAATATGATTGCTGCTTTAGCAAATGTTAGTTCATGCATCATGTTAAATTATAAAAATTTAAACTGGTCTGGTTTTTATTTTAAAACTGATAAAGATTTAGTACTTGGTCCTTTTCAAGGAAAACCTGCATGCACACATATCCCATTTGAAAAAGGCGTATGTGGTAAAACATACCGTGAAAAAAAAGTGCAGAGAGTAGATGATGTTTTAAAATTTCAAGATCATATCGCTTGTGACAGCGCCAGCAGAAGTGAATTATGTGTACCCGTTATCGTCGATGATGAATGCAAAATTATCATCGATTTAGATGCTCCCGTTTCTTCACGTTTTAGTGAAAATGAAGAAAAAGAAATGCTGGAAGTCAGCCTCTTAATCAAAGAAGCATACCTCCAGCATCACTGGACTATCTAGCGATATAAATCAAAAACGATTGTTTTATCGAAATATTTAGAAGTTTCATCTACAGCATTTATAGCTGAAAATAACTGAATATGGCATGTATTTAAGCTGGCTTCTTGAATCATGCCTTTTTTTCGCATAATTTCTCCAACTTTTTCAAATACAGTATCATCTAAATCTAAATCAAGATATTGTTTCCACTGAATATCACCATCTCTATTTAGTGCAGATGCACCTTTAATCACAATTGGTCTAGCTTCACTATGATATTCTGCTAAATGCATACACGTACAATCTTTAAAGTCGCATCCTAACAGCAAGACATTACCTTTCAGTTCATATAAACGAGCAATTGGTGATTCATAAGCCATTGGAAAATGTGTAGATTGCCGATTACATAATACCTTGGAATATTTTCCCCAGGCAGCAAATGCGTAACTTGGATGCCCCGAATAAACTACACCTTCAACTTTTCTGAATGTTTCTATAATCTCACTATTTTCACCTAGATCTGATAATTCAGGATCGCTTGCAGGCATTTCTTCACGAATACTTTTCCATAAGTTTGAAGAAACACTTGGATTATTCCATGAGCTTGGTTCAGAGTTATCAGAAAAATGCATAGGCATTAAAATTGTTCCGCCTTCTCCTACCGTTTCTAATAATGCATCAACAACCGTTCTCGCTCCGCCAATAACGTGTCCCATAGAAGATAAATTAGCATGAACTTCTAAAAGCATATTAGGCATTACACCTGCTTTAGCTAAAGCATTTTTAATATCTTCTTTAGTAACCACTTGTTGAATCATTTCCTTCTGATACATTATAAATTACATAGTTCCTTTGCTATTTCAGCACCAACTGCAGCATTGTTGTATACAAGTTGAATATTAGAGTCTAGTGAAGAACCACCTGTAATTTCAGCAATCTTAGCAAGTAAGTATGGTGTACAATCTTTTCCTTTGATACCTTGAGTATCCATTTCTTTTACTGCTTCATCAATAGCTTTATTGATTACTTCTGGATCCATTGAATATTTTTCTGGAATAGGATTTGTAATTAAAACACCACCATCCAGTTTAAGATCTCTCTTAGCTTTGATAATTTTTGCAGCATCTTTTGTATCTTTAATTGCATAATCTACTTTTAATCCACTCTTGCGTGTATAGAATGCTGGTAATTCTTCTGTTTGATAACCAAGTACTGGAACACCTAATGTTTCTAATACTTCCATTGTTAGTGGAAGATCAAGAATTGCTTTAGCACCTGCTGAAACAACTGTAACATTTGTTTTAGCTAGTTCTTGTAAGTCTGCAGAAATATCAAATGTTTGTTGAGCACCACGATGCACACCACCAATACCACCAGTAACAAATACTTCAATACCAGCTGCAGCAGCTAAAATCATTGTTGTTGCTACAGTAGTAGCTCCCCATTTCTTTTCTGCCATAATAATAGGTAAATCACGACGACTAACTTTAGCAATTCCCTTACGTTTACCAAATTCTTCAATTTCTTCAGGTGACATACCAACTACACCTTCGCCATCAATAATACCGATAGTACATGGTACAGCTCCATGTTCTCTAATGATTCTTTCAACCTCTAATGCTGTCTCAACATTACGAGGATAAGGCATTCCATGAGAAATAATTGTTGATTCTAAAGCAACAACCGGACGATTCTCTTTTAATGCTTGTAAAGCTTCTTCTTTTACTCTAATGTACATATACTTTTCTCCTTTAAAATTGATTCTCTCAATTACATTAATTTATTATCTATTTTTACAATTTGCTTTTGTAATAAACGAATAGATTCATCTAATTCTTCTTCATTTATTTCTTTGCCATACAAAAGCATGAATGCATGTAAGACCTGATCTTTATATTCCAGCGTCTTTTCGTTTGAAATGCCACTATAATCCAACTGATTACAATAGTCAAGAAGTTCTTGCAACTGCATAATTTTCGCATATAAAAGATGTTCTTTTTTCGTTTCCACAAATAATTTTTCTAATTTCCAATGACTGTTATTTTCTGTATGATTAATCTTAATTACCTCATCAATATACGCAAACCCTTCAAAAAATAAAGCAAAATCATCTTTTGTAAAATCATCAAATAAAGCATAGGTATCTGCTAATAAATGAATATTTTCACCATTTTTATCCAGTTCAAATACTTCATGTACTTCTAAATTCATTTCTTTATCGCCAATAAAAATCAGCTTTGAATTAAAAGCTTTGCATTGCATTTCAAAAGCATTTTTTATTTCTTCATTTCCGCTATATAAAACTATTTTTTTCATAATAAATCCTTGCTAAATTTATCTTAATTTATCCCTTTTTTCATTTCAAGTTCTAAAGTGTATTTGTTGTAAAAAATGATTTACTTCGTTAGAATAAATATTATTAGAGGTTTTTAAAAATATGAATATATATGAATCTTCAGAAGATTATTTAGAAGCGATACTAATGCTTCAAGAGAAGAATGGTAATGTCCATTCTATTGACATTGCTCAAGAATTAGATTTTAGCAAAGCAAGTGTTTCCATTGCCATGAAAAAACTAAGAGAAAATGGTTATATTTCTATGGATCACTCTGGTTTAATCACATTATTACCACCAGGAAAAGAAATTGCCGAAAGAATTTTTGACAGGCATCAAACATTAAGCAAGTTTTTTGAATCAATTGGTGTAGATTCTGATACTGCCCAAAAAGATGCTTGTAAAGTAGAACATGATATCAGTGAAATTACATTTGATAAAATCAAAGAACTAGTAAACCAGAAATAACTCTAAGGATTGCTAACCAAGCAATCTTTTTATTTGCAATTTTAAACATTAGTTCAATACGCATAAGTACAAAAAACCCGAACCAAATTGATTCGAGTTTCCTTGTAAGTATTGTACCAATAAAGCAACCAAATTAACGCTTGCTGTATTGTGGTGCACGACGAGCACCTTTTAAACCGTACTTCTTTCTTTCTTTTTCACGTGCATCACGTGTTAAGAAACCGGCTTTCTTAAGAACAGGTCTGTAATCTGCACTTGCTTCTAAAAGAGCACGAGCGATACCATGACGCATAGCACCTGCTTGACCTGCATAACCGCCACCAACAACGTTAATCTTGATGTCGAATTGTCCTACAGTTTCTGTTAAAACTAATGGACTGTTTACGATCATACGAAGAGTTGCTTGTGGAAGATATTCTTCTAATGATTTACCGTTGACAGAAATAATTCCTGTACCTGGAGTCATAAAGACACGTGCTGTTGACTGTTTACGACGTCCAGTTCCGATATAAGTTACTGTTGTTTTCTTCTTAGCTGGCATTTGTCTTTACTCCTTCCTTAACCCTTAATTTTAAGCTCAACTGGCTTTTGAGCTGCATGTGGATGTTCAGCGCCTTCATATACGAATACATGTTTACGTTGTACATCACCTAATTTTGTATGAGGTAACATACCTTTGATAGCTTTTTCTACCCATTCAACAGTGTATTGTTCACGCATAACTTTTGTGCTACGTGTACGTAATCCACCTGGATACATAGAATGGCTGAAGTAGAACTTCTTAGCATCTTGATCACCTGTGATCTTAATCTTATCCGCATTAACTACGATAACAAAATCACCGCAGTCAACATTTGGCGTATAAGTTGGCTTGTGTTTTCCTCTTAATACTGTTGCGACTTCTGTTGCTAGTCTACCTAATGTGCAGTCTGTAGCATCAACGATGTACCATTGACGAATAACTTCACTAGGCTTAGTCATTGTTGTTTGACGCATTTTAATATTCCTCCATATGTAGTTTCCGGGGCTACATTTGGCAATAACGCCATGGTTTATTCTATCTTTTAACCGCTTTATCGTCAACAAGATTTTATGTTATTGCCGTTATTTTTTCGCATTTTTCTATTTAAGAATTAATTCTGTAACTTTTTGAGCAAATTCTTCTTGTTTTACATCCATTGCAACTTCACAATGTCTGTCGTCAAACTTGAAATCTGAATATATATCCGTAACTGTCTTACCAAATGTGATGTCACTTTCTGTTTCTACAAATACACCAGCTTTTACTAATGTAAATAACTCTGGATAAACAAGATACATAATTGGGCAAACATCATGCAAGCAGAGTTTCTTTACACCAAGTCTTTCTTCGTAAACACTTACTGCCTTGGATGTAGAATCTTTAAATAATTTTGCTTTCGCATTAGTTCCTTCACAAATTGCTTCAATTTCATTCATTGTTAGACTTGATTTAAGAGTTACATCTAAACCAAACATTTTAACTGGAATACCTGATTTAAATACTGTTTCAGCTGCGTGAGGATCTACATAAATATTAAATTCTGCACTAGGTGTAGCATTTCCACCAACAACTGCCCCACCCATGATAACTAATTCTTTAATATATTTTGTAATATCAGGATACTTAATAATTGCAATCGCAATATTAGTTAATGGTCCTACTGCTGCTACAACAAGTTCTCCATTTAATTCTTTCGCTGTATGATACATTGCATCATAACCATATTCTGTTTCTAATGGTGCTTTTGAATCAGGAATAATTGCTCCCCCAAGTCCGTCATCACCATGAACATGTGCTGCTGTTTCTAATGGAATCATTAATGGCGTTTTTGCACCAGGATAAACCTTAATATCTTCTTTCCCACATAATGACATTACAGCTCTTGCATTTCTAAATGTTTTTTCTTCTTCAACATTTCCTGCTACTGCTGATACGCCTTTAATATCAAGTTCTTCAAGTTCAGAAGCACACATCAACATTACGGCATCATCAACACCAGTATCAGTATCAATCCATAGAGGAATCTTCTTCTCACTCATCAATATGTACCTCCCAACCATCAAACTTCCGACAAGCTTCTACAATTAAATCAACAAATTTTTCTTTATCTACACCTACCACTGCATGAACATTTGGCTTTTTGCCTGTAATATTCAAGAAGTCGCCAACTGTTTCTCCACGGCAATATCTGCCTCTTGTTTCTACTTCAGCATAAATATCTTTAATTTCAAAAATCTCAGGATGAGTTAAAACTAAAACTGCACATGGATCATGTAGTGGTGATCCTTCCCAGCCTAATTCTTTATGATGCTTGAAGAAGAAATCCAGCCAGTCTGATACAACTTGAGATACCTGGTTTCCTACCGCTCTTACTTTTTTCCTGTCATTAGGAGTAACAATTGCTTTTTCTGTTACATCTAATCCACATACAGTTAATGGAACACCTGCTTGAAATTCAATTGCAGCAGATTCAGGATCTTCAATAATATTGAATTCTGCTGCAGCAGTCCAGTTACCATTTCTAAAGCCACCACCCATAATGGAAATATGACCAATCTTTTCTTTTAATTCAGGATGAGCCACAAGTAATGCAGCAACGTTTGTTTGTGGACCTGTCGCAATAATTGTCACAGGTGTATCACTTTCTCTTAATACTTTTGCCATGAGTTCAACTGAAGATAATTTGCACTCTTCAAATGCTGGTTCAGGAAGTTTAGGTCCATCTAATCCTGATTCACCATGGAAGCTTGGTGCCACAAATAAATCAGACATAATCGGTACAGCTCTTCCTCTAGAAACAGGTACATTTAATCCTAATAATGCACAAATTCTTAAGGCATTGTATGTTACTTTAGCAAGTGTCTGATTACCTGCTACAGTTGTAATTGCTTTGATATCAAACTCATCTGCAGCTGCAGCTAAAACCCAGGCAATTGCATCATCATGTCCTGGATCACCATCAAGAATGACAGGTATTTTTTTCATTTCACTCATACTTTCTCCTTTTACGTATAGAAGAAACCTAGTTAAAAGCCAGGTTTCTTTATGAATATTATTTTAATTATTTGCTTTCTTCTTCTCTATAGTTTGTGAAGAATGAGCTTTCTTTGCTTTACTGTTATGTAATAAAGCGAATACTACTAGACCAATAATTGTTACAGCATATGGAATTGGTGAAACTAAGAATGAGTTTACACCAAGAGAGGATACCTTTACGGATAATGCTTGTGCAAAGCCGAAAATTAAAGCCGCAAGCATTGATCCAACCGGTTCTCCAGAACCCATAGCTTGTGCAGCTAAAGCGATAAAACCTCTACCAGCAACCATGTTTTGAGACCATCCCATTGCATAGTACATTGACATATATGCACCAGATAATCCAGCTAATACACCAGCTAGAATAAATGCAGTATATTTCACTTTAATAACGCTAACACCAACAGAGCTTGCCGCATTTGGATTTTCACCAACAGAACGAATATTCAATCCTAAAGGCGTTCTATATAATAATACCCAAGTTAAATAAACCAGTAAAAATGCAACATAAGTCAAAATACAATGTCCTGAAAGGATACTACCAATTACAGGAATATCTTTGATTAGCGGAATATTCCAAACAGGAATTTGTAAATTACCCGTAATTAAACCACTGGTAGATGTCATTTGTGACCCTTCAGTAATACCCGTAATTACTTTAACTAAGAATATTGTTCCACCAGAACCTACCATATTAATAGCAGTACCAGTCAAAATAATATTTGTCTTTAAGTTAAAGGCGAAAAAGCCCATAACTAAGGAAACAATAATACCCGTTACCACAGCAACCAGTAAACCAACAAACCAATTTTTAGCATAATATGCAAATAATGATCCAAATAAAGCTGAAATCATCATTGTTCCTTCTAGACCAATATTAGATACACCAGCTTTTTCACAAATATCAGCTGCCAGAGTTACAAGTAAAATAGGAGCTGTAATTCTTAAAATTGCAAAGAAGAATTCAGATGAAAATATTAGTTGTAACATAACTATTTAATCGCTCCCTTCCTTTTTTGCTTTAGACATTTGTGCTTTCAATTCTTCTTCAGCACTCTTAACAACAAGTCTTTGACGATATTTAGCTAAGAATTGATCAGCTGCGAAGAATAAGAAGATCACTGCCTGAATAACATTAATTAACTGTGCAGGAACAGCAGAATATGTAGACATTAGAGAGCATCCTTTATCCAGGTATGCCATAAAGAAAGCTGCTAATGGAACATAGGCTGGGTTATTACCCGCAAGAATCGCAACCGTAACACCCGTCCAGCCATATCCCGGTAAGGCCATCCAGTCATATGCATTATATCTACCTAACTGTTCAATTCCTCCACCCATGCCGGCTAAGAATCCACCTATTACCTGGGAAATAATGATAATTGCAAATACATTGATGCCAGAATACTTAGAGAAGTCCTGGTTGATACCAATCATACGAATACTATATCCATAACGAGTACGATACATAAAATACCATACAAGAATGGTCATAATAATGGCAATTACAAATCCCCAAGACAGCTTAGAACCATTATCTACTAATGGAGGTATAGATGCCTCTGATTGGAAGGTATAAGTCTGCATCTGTCCTTTTGAACGATCGGCTAAATATCCATGCATAAGGAATAAAACCATGTATTGAACAATATAGTTAAGCATTAATGAGTTAACCATTTCACTAACGCCAAGTCTTGCTTTTAAGATAGCAGGAATAAGCATCATAACAGCTGTCGCTAAAGCTCCACCTAAAATTGCTACAACTGGTAATACACCTGCAGGAAGTGGCACATAAATAGCAATTAGCGCTGCCACAAACGCACCTAGCATAATGCCACCTTCACTACCTAAGTTAAATTGATTTGCTGAGAACATTACACAAGTTGCTAAGCCTGTAAATACAATCGGAATCATACTTGCAAGAATATCTGTAAAGTTCTTTGTGCTAAATTGTCCATTTGCTCTAAAGAACGGGCGAACAAGCATTGTTTCAATCGCTTTAGCAGCTGATGCAATTTTATCACCAAAAGTATTACCGCTCGAACTTAATAAAATCAGTAAAAATGCCACAAGAAGTGCAATACCAATAGCTAACGCACCTCTTACTATGCTAAAGCGTAAACTTCTTTTTTTACTCATGACATACCCTCCTGATCTCCTCATCGGATTGTCTCTTTAAGCCAAGCATATAAGTACCCATTTCTTCATCAGATAGTTCAGAAGTATCTTCAAAATAAGCCACAATCTGACCGCCATACATAATGATTAAACTGTCAGATAACTCCATTACTTCATTTAAGTCTGCCGAAACAAGTAACACACCTATTCCAGATCTACTTAATTCTACTAACTTACGACGAATAAATTCTGTCGCACCAACGTCAATACCACGAGTTGGCTGGTCAGCAATAATCAAATCTGGATTATTAGAAAATTCTCTTGCGACAACAACTTTCTGAATATTACCACCCGATAACATTCCTACTTTCTGTTCTCTTGATTTGCATAAAACAGTATATTGACGAATTAGTTCATCCGTATCGTTTTCCATTGCCTTCAAGTTAAACAGTAAACCTTTATTATACCGCTTATCACTAATACGATCTGATAGCATATTTTCTTGAATTGTCGCATCAGCCGCAATACCGTAAAGCATACGATCTTCAGGAACAAGTGATATTTTCTTTTCACGTAATTTCCTCTGATTCAATCCAATGACTTCATCACCATTTACTTTGATAGAGCCATTATTTGGTGTATTAAACCCAAATAACATATCAACTAATTCTTTTTGACCATTACCTTCTACACCAGCAATACCAAGAATTTCACCTTTTCTGACAGAGAAAGATACTCTATCAAGCATTTTCTTTCCCCATTCATTAACGTATTCCAAATCTCTAACTCTTAGTATTTCATCAGTTGGTGTTGCCTTATCTTTCTGCACTTCAAGTACAACATCTCTACCAACCATTAAACGAGAAATTGTTTCTGGATTTTCTTCTTTTGTATTATAGACACCCATTGATTTACCACCACGAAGAATGGTCATTCTATCTGTGATTTCAACAATTTCATTTAACTTATGAGAAATAAATACGATTGTATATCCCTGTTCTTTTAAATGTTTTAATTCTTTAAATAATTCTGTAGTTTCCTGCGTCGTTAAAACTGCAGTAGGTTCATCCAAAATAAGAATTTTTGCTCCACGAACTAATGCCTTAAGTATTTCAACTTTCTGTTTCATACCTACAGGAATATCTGCTACACGAGCATTTGGATCAACCTCAAGATTAAATTTTTTCGAGTATTCTTCAGTAATTTCTACCGCCTTTTTGAAATCAATAAAGACACCTTTTTTAGGCACCATGCCTAGAACCATGTTTTCCGCAACCGTTAAACTTGGTACTAACATAAAGTGTTGATGCACCATACCTATTCCTTTAGAAATAGCTACAGTAGGAGATGTAAGATTAACTTTTTCACCGTTAACATAAATCTCACCACTGGTTGGTTGTTCTAAACCAAATAGCATTTTCATTAAAGTAGATTTACCAGCACCATTTTCGCCCATCAAAGCATGAATTTCACCTTTATAGATTTCAAAATCCACTTCTTTATTTGCCACTACACCATTCGGATAAACTTTCGTTATACCCTTCATCTGCACGGCATATTCTTTTTCCA
This sequence comes from uncultured Solobacterium sp., assembly GCA_905194705.1. Taxonomy (GTDB): domain Bacteria; phylum Bacillota_I; class Bacilli_A; order Erysipelotrichales; family Erysipelotrichaceae; genus Bulleidia. The sequence goes on from CAJJTI010000005.1 coordinate 13,278, forward strand.
TAATAATACGCCTCCATTATTTATGAACAAGAGAGGGAGATCCTACATCCCCCTCACTCATCACTTATTGATTATCTTAATTATTATTTTGATTAAGGACGAACTTCATCACGTCTAGAGATAACAGCGTTATTTCCTTCTTCTGTTAATGCAGTAGGCACTTCAACTTTACCATTTAATACAGCATCAATAGCTTCTTGTACTTTAGCTTTTGTTTCTTCAGAAGCATATTTATCAAAGTTCTTATCTGTAACGATACCTACACCACCTTCAGCAAGTCCAAGTTTAATTTCTGTTCCCCAGTAATCCTTACCAGCATCTAATTCATCAAAGAACCAAACTAGAGAATTACCAACATTCTTTAAACCAGATGTGAATGTGATAGCAGCTAAGTCACTTGAGAATGTAGATTCTTGATCAGAATCAACACCGATGAACCATTCATTTTGTTCTAAGCAAGCTTCTGCAGCACCATTACCAGCATTTCCTGCAACACCCCAGATAATATCGCACTTGTTATCTTGAATCATTGATAAGCCATATTCTTTAGCTAATGTTGTATCAACATAACCACCAACATAACGTGTATCAATCTTGATATCAGGATCAACGTTTGTAGCACCTGTAATATATCCATATAAGAAGTCGTTAATAACTGGACTATCAATACCACCTACAAAACCGATAACTTTATCTTCATTAATTCCCTTAATATTTGTATCTTCAGTCATTAATGCAGCAAATGTACCAACAACATAACCCAATTCATTCTGTTTGTATGTAATGTTAACAACATTCTTGTTTTCACCTACATATGTATTATCATCGAAGATTAAGAATTTCTGATCAGGATATTTAGTAGCAACTTCCTTCAAATAGTCAGGCATCTGATATGTTCCACAAATGATTAAATCATATTCACCAGATTCAGCTACTTCATATAGAGTAGATAACCATTTAGGTTTATCCGCATCTGTTCCACCTAATTCAAGCGTATTTAATGTAATACGTCCATCTGTTTCAAGTCTCTTTAAGCCTTCTTGTGCAGAGTCAAAGAATGATTTGTCACCCAAGTTACCATTTACAACGTATGCAACATTATAAACTTTCTTTTCTCCACCTGTTTCGCCACCAGTAGTACCGCCAGTTTCTCCACCAGTTCCACCACCGCCGCCGCAACCGGTCAGTAATGCGACACTAAGTAGTGCCATTAAAATTTTTTTCATTATAAATTTTTCCTCCTAAAGCGCTTTTTTGTAAGCGGTTTCTTATACTTGTATATTAATGCTTTTTTTACCCATATGTCAACTATTTTATTCATGCATGTTTTCGATTGACAATCCTGCTTTTAAGCATATATTTTAAGTTTAGAGAGGTAACTTATGAACAAATATAATTTTGATAAAATTGAGCTTCATCTTCACCTTGATGGTGCTTTTAGATTCTCCACAATTTGGGAATTAGCTCTTAAAGAAAATGTAAAAATGCCAAAAGATACACTGGAAGAATATATCGAGTATATTCGCTATTCAGCAAATTGTGGAAGTGTAAATCAGTATCTAAGAATGTTTGATGCACCCCAGCTTGTTATGCAGAGTAAAGAGAACTTAACTCGTATTACATATGAATTAATTGAAGATTTATATCATCAAGGATTATCCTACGCTGAGATTCGTTTTGCACCACAATTTCACACCCAGAAAGGTTTATCCCAATTTGATGCTACCGAAGCCGTATTAGAAGGAAAAAAATTAGCTTTAGAAAAATATCCTGATATTCGTGCCAACATCATTGCCTGCATGATGAGTTTAGGACCTACTTCCGTTAATGAAAAAGAAAACTATGAAACAATCGAAGTATGTAAGAAATTTAGAAATGATGGCTTAATTGGAATTGATTTAGCTGGTGCTGAAGGAATTGTTCCTTTAAGTGACTTTGCCCCTTTCTTTGATAAAGCTAGAGAGTATGGTTTAAATATGACATGTCACGCAGGGGACAGCCAGCACACTGATACTGTTAGAGATGCAATTAACTTTGGGGTATCAAGAATTGGTCATGGTCATCATATTTATGAAGATGAAAACTTATGCAAGATTGCTAGAGATAAACGCATTACTTTAGAAATTTGCCCTACAAGTAATATTCAATGTTTAACTGAACCTTCTTACCAGAAGCATCCTGCTAAAAAACTATTTGATTTAGGAATACCTGTAACAATCAATACTGATAATATGACTCTTGCTGGTACTACTCTTGAAGATGAATATGATCACTGTATAAATGAAATGGGATTTACAAGAAAAGATATTATAGAGACAAATATTTATGCAATAGAAGCTTCTTTCGCTGATAAAAAAACCAAAGAAACAATTAAAAACAATCTAGAAAAATCCTTAAAGGAGGAATCACAATGAAACAAGCACATATTCAATTAGATGAATCAGTTAATGCAAAATATGCAATACTTCCAGGTGACCCAGCTCGTCTTGATCACATTAAAAAATATTTAGATGATGTTGAAGAATTAGCTTATAACCGAGAATTTCGATCATTGAGTGGTTTTTATAAAGGAATGAAAGTTATTGCTATTTCTACCGGTATTGGTGGCAGCAGTGCTTCAATTGCGATAGAAGAACTACATAATATAGGTGTAACAACAATGATACGTATTGGCTCTTGTGGAGCGCTTCAAAAAGGAATAAAATTAGGCGATTTGATTTTTGCGGAAGGTGCTATTCGTGATGATGGCACAAGTAAAACATATATTGATGTAAGTTATCCAGCTGTTCCTGATGCTGAATTACTCATAAATTGTGAAGAATATGCAAAAGAAATGAATTGGGCGTATCATGCAGGTATCGTTCACAGTCACGAAAGTTTCTATTTTGATGAAAATGATGCCATTGAAGAAGGCTGGTCAAAAAAAGGTGTTCTTGGTTCAGACATGGAAACAGCCGCATTATTTACGGTTGGTAGACTACGTGGCATTAAAACAGCATCTATCTTAAATAATGTAGTTTTATATGGTGAAGATACTGCTGATTCAATTGGTGACTACGCTGTTGGAGCTTCATTAACATATGAAGGTGAAAAAAGAGAAATCCTAGTTGCCTTAGAAGCGATGTATCAAAAGGAAAATAAAAAATGAAAAAAGTATTATATGTAGATTGCTGCATCCGTAAAGAAGAATCACGCACAAAGAAAATTGCTGATGCTTTCTTTGCAAATTTAAGCAATCAATATGAAGTAAAACATCTTGATTTAAAGAATGAGAATTTAAAACCACTAGTCAACGATTTCTTTGATGAAAGAGAAAAATTAATTGCCGAACATAACTTGACTCATCCAAGATTCCGCTATGCTCATGAATTAGCTAATGTAGACATGGTTGTCATTGCTGCACCATTCTATGATTTAAGCTTTCCATCATTATTAAAAATCTATATTGAAAACTGTACTGTAGATGGTATTACATTTGCTTCTACAAGTACTGGACTAAAAGGTTTATGTAAAGCAACAAATATGTATTACTTTACAAGCCGTGGTGGATTCTATCATGATGCAGCTGATGAGCAAGCAACTCCATATTTAAAACATCTATGCAATTTCTTAGGTATTGATCATTTTGACTGCATTGATGCTGATGGTATGGATGTTGTAGATTTTGACAGTGAGGCTTCTTTAAAAGAAGCTTGTGACAAAGCAAGTGAACTTGCAAAATCGTTATAAATACAAATGAAATGCTGAAGGAGAGCAATCTCTTTCAGCATTTGTTTTTTATAATTCTTTTAAGACTTCTTCCATGCTTGGAATACTTTGAGCAGCTCCCTTTTTCTGTACTGTTTTACTACTAGCAATAGTAGCTATCTTCAAGCATTCTTCTGGACTTCTATTTTGTAATAAGCTAGCTAAGAAGAATCCAGTAAAAGTATCTCCTGCAGCTGTAGTATCTATCGCATTGACCACACGTGCTGGTTCAAAGATTGTTGTATCTTTATCAATATAATACGCACCATCTTTACCACAAGTAAAAACAATTGCTTGTCTAGGAAATTTAACTTTTAGAGCCTCAATAATTTCCTCATACTTTTCTGACTCACACTCAGCTAAGCCTTGTGCTTCTACCTCATTTACGACAAATATATCTACCTTATCTAAAGGATAAGTAAATACTTTCTTATCCATTGGGGCAGTATTAAATACAATCTTCAATCCTTTTTTATGTGCCTGTTCAATTAAATAAGATAATGAAGAGATTTCATTTTGAATAAGTAAAATATCACCTTTTTCAAAATGTTCTAGTGTGTCATCCACGTCTTTTTCTGTAATCGTCTCGTTAGCACCACCACTGATAATAATACAGTTTTCGCCATTATATACTTGAATAATAGAATGACCTGTAGGTACGTTTTCATCTTTAATTAAATACTTTGTATTCACTCCATATTCATTCAAATAGGTAAAGAAAGGATCTCCATCAAAGCCAACTTTTCCAGCATGATACGCCTCTGTTCCTGCTTTTGCTAAAGCAATAGACTGATTTAAACCCTTACCACCAAATCCTCTCATAAATGACTCAGCAGATAATGTTTCTTTCGGTTTTACAAAATGATCCACTTCATAAACATTATCAAAATTTAACGATCCAAAATTTAATACTTTCATTTTCTCTCAGCATCCTTTACTAATACATCTTTTACCCAGTTTACGAACATTTCATTATCAGCACTTAAAGCCACTTTACAGTTAGGTGGAACTGGAACATTTCTATCTCTTAAATCAAAGATAGTTCTACCACTTCCTGTACCATTAGAAATATCGATATCGCAATGACATTCTCTAACATCTCGTAATACTTCTGGATGAGCAACTGCCATAATTGCTAAAGCATCATGAACTGGTGTAGCTCTTAATTCTTTCATATCTCTATCACGTGCTACATAATGTTCAATTCTTTCCATTACAACATCATGTATAAGTTTCGCAGGTTTTGTTCCAATCGCAAGTATTTCTTTTGCTTGTGTTTCATTAATCAAAGCGTGATGTGTTGCATCAAGTGGAACAAAGGTAATATCGATACCACTTTGTAATAAAATTTCCATAGCTTCAGGATCAGCGAAAATATTAAATTCTGCAGCCGAAGTAGTATTAACAATATCGTGACCTCCACCCATTAAGATAATCTTTTTGATCTTCTTAGCAATATCTGGACAGCTTCTTAAAGCCAAAGCGATATTTGTCATTGGCCCAACAGGACATAATACAACTTCATGATCTTCACAAGCTAATAATGTTTCAATTAAGAATACAGTTGCACACTTTTCACTTTCTCGAATTGTTGGTTCAGGTAATGGCAAGTGAAAATTATGCATAACATATTCTTTATTCATTCCTTCACGGAATGGTATAGGCTCCAATGATTGTGGACTATGAGGATTTAATGTACATACTAACGGTAAATCTGCTCCTTTATATACATTAACTTTACCCTGTGAATCACAACATTCTACAACTCTTAAAGAATTATCTGTGGTACATCTTACTTCTACATTACCATTTACGGCTGTGATACCTAATAAATCAAACTCATCCGCAAGCATTGCCATACATAAGGCAACCGCATCATCAGTACCAGTATCAACATCCATGATTACTTTAATCTTTTCCATTTTTCCTCCTGATATTATATTTTTAAAATAGAATTCTTATACTTTTATTCTAAGAAAAGATTAAAAAAATGCAACCGCTTTCACAAGCCTATGATAATGTTTAAGATAATGCTACATCTAATACCATCATCAAAGAAAAACCAATTGCAAAAAAGACAGTCCCTGTATTCGAATGATGTTTTTCACTCATTTCAGGAATCAATTCTTCTACCACAACATATATCATTGCCCCTGCTGCAAAACTCAAAAGATATGGCATTGCAGGTACAATCATTTTTGAAAATAAAATCGTTAATAAAGCACCTATCGGTTCAACTATCCCAGATAAAACACCCAAAACAAATGATTTCTTTTTGCTTATACCTTCCGATAACAAAGGCATGGAAATTATAGCCCCTTCAGGAAAATTCTGTATTGCAATACCTATTGATAATGCTAATGCAGCCATAAAAGTAATATTACTTTCTCCCACCAAATGTGAAGCAAACACAACACCTACTGCCATTCCTTCAGGGATGTTATGAATGGTAACAGCTAGCACTAACATCGCTGTTTTTGATAAATGACTATTTATACCTTCTGAATCATTTGTAACCCAATGCAAATGCGGAATGACATGATCTAATAAAAGTAAGAATAATATTCCTAACCAAAAGCCAATTAGAGCTGGAATAAAAGATAATCTACCTAACATTGAACTTGCATCAATACATGGAATTAACAAACTCCAAATACTTGCTGCAATCATTACTCCTGCTGCAAAACCTGATAAAATACTTTGCATTTTATCACTGATATTTTTTCTCATCATAAATACTGCAGCAGCCCCCAAAGTTGTTCCAACAAAGGGAATCAATATACCAATAAAAACATTCAATTTCATAAAAAAAGTTCCTATCTATAAATAAATCATAAATAGAAACTCATTTTTATCAACGAATTTGCTCAAAACCTTCAAATACTGGTTTACCAGTATATGTTAAAGCCTTCTCTTTACCAGTTAAAACATTATACGCAGCTAAAGCCATTGCTTCATGTTCCATTTCGCCAGGATAACTGTATACTTCACTAATCCATCCACATCTTTGTTTGATGGTTTCTTCTACTTCTTTAAAACGTAATAAGCCACCAGTCAATACTATTGCATCAACCTTACCTTCTAGAACAACACTCATTGACCCAATCCATTTGCTTACTTGATAAATCATTGTATTCCAGACTAATTTTGCTTCTGAATCACCATTTTCTATCATCTCGTGAACTGTATCCGCATTACTTGTATGAAAATAACTGCTTAGACCACCTGCTTCAGAACAGTATTTACGCATTTCTTCTTTTGATAAAGTAAGCATATGGTTAATGACATCCGTAACCGCCATCGAACCCATTCTTGTAGGCGTAAAAGGTCCTTCTCCTCCACCAGCATTATTACCATCAATCATCTTGCCATCTTTATGTGCTGTGATAGAAATACCACCATCAATATGACAAACTATTAGATTGCAATGTTCATAGTCTAAATCATGAAGTTCACAATGTTTTTTCGCTACTGCTTTTAAATTTAAAGCATGTGAGATAGCTTTACGATATATTCCTTTTATTCCTGTTAATCTAGCTAAGTCACACAGTTCATCCACAACTGGAGGATTAGTCATAATTGCTATTCCACCATATTTTTCTTGAACTCTTCTAGCCATTTGTACTCCGAGCATAGAAGAATGATATAACTCACCTTTACATTCTGCAGTATCTTTAATCAACTTTTCATCAATGGTATAAATTCCACCATGTACTGAATAACATCCGCCACCTCTGCCCACAACAGCATCGATATTACTTAAATCAATATGATTTTCTTCAATAAAATTCCACAATACATTCATTCGATAATCTAGTTGATCATTGATTGTGGAAAACTTTAACAAATCTTTTGAATCATGAAATACTGAAGTAGAATAAATACATTCTTCATTTTCATGAATAGATATTTTGGTAGATGTTGAGCCTGGATTAATAACTAAAATTTTATATTTCTTCATTTTTATCACCCACAAGATTATACACCCAAAATAGTACCAAAATAGAAAGTGTAGCTATCCCACCACACTTTTGCTATCATTATTTACTTAAATTTTGAATTATTTATTATTCGCTATTATTTTTTTCACTTCTTCTACAGTAGTTCTTGCATATTTTGCAATAAGTTCAACAGGTATATTATCTTTTGACAGTTCCAGTATTGTTGCTTCTTTTTCTTTCTGTGTACCTTGCTCTAATCCTTTCTTTTCGCCATCATATAATCCTTCGTTATTGTAACTTTCACTCCATTCTGACATCTTACTAAAACCTTCACTTTCTGGATTTTTTAGATATGACATCCTCTCTTTTATTTCTTTTGAATAGATTTTATTCACATCTTCACATTGCATGTCGTGTATCAATTTATCTAATTCATTTACTGGTTCAGGATGTTTTTTCAAATACTCACAATTAACATATATGATGTGTCTTCCATCATTAAAACGATTGTCTTTATCCATCTCTAGTATAACACTTTCAATATGATATATTGGTAAGTCCTTTTTGAAGATATCTTTCTCCGTAAAAAATATTACATATTGTTCTGGTAGTTTATTCCAGTTTGTTTCTCCCTTTTCTAACAATTTAGTATCCATCATTGAACTGTCAATTACCAATCTCCTAAAGGAAATTGGCTTGTAACTATCCAGTAGTACTAACGATTATTGTTAATCTCCTACCTTTATTCAAGTATTATTTAAAAAATAATACAAGTGATGTTACATAAGGGTGATTGACATCACCCCTTCCAGCAGAGTTTACTCTACTAGAACTGGTACTTTTTTATCTATAAGATAATTTATTCCCATATAATGCAAATTCATTGCAGCAATCCTGTCATCATTTGATTTATAGCCACAATTTTTGCAAGTAAAAAGGTGAATCTTTTTATTGCGATTAGCTTTATCAACGCAGCCACACATCGGACAAGCTTGGCTGGTATATCTAGGATCTACTTTAATAACTTTAGATTCATTCAATTTAGCTTTATACATTAATTTTTGCTCCAAGTCATAAAAAGACCAGGAAACACTAACATACCTATCTTTTACTTTGACTTTTTCAGTTGCGTTTCTTATACCCTTTAGATCTTCTAAAACAAATAGACTGTGTTTAGGATTATTATTTACGAGTGCCTTACTAATGCAGTGATTTACATCCTGCATCCAACGGTTTTCTCGTTGACCTATAGCCTTTAGTCTTCTTCTGGAAGAAGGTGTTTTAACTTGTTGCAACTGTTTTCTTAATTTTTTATATTTAGCTCTTTTTTGTTTAATAGCCTTGCCACTTATAAGTTTAGTATGATGTTTACTATCATAAGTAGCTGCTACAAAGTTAATACCTCTATCTATCCCTACTACATTACAGATATCATCAAGACTTGTTTCTTTAACTTCAATAGTAATAGGTATATGTAAGAAATACTTATCATGTTTATTCACAAGTTTAGCTGTACCAAATTTGTATAAATCAGTATTAAAGTATTTATCAAAACCTGAAGCATAATATTTAAGTTTGATTCTTCCACTTAAAGTATTAATAGAAAACACATCCTTATTTAGAGAATAATCTCTATTCCATACAAGATCATACTGAGGTTTTCTAAAAGAAGGTTTAATCCATTCATTCTCATTTTCAAGTATTGTCCTGTATCTAGCAATAACAGTCTTTAGTACTGATTGAGCCATTTGTGATTTAAGATTAAACTTATCTCTTAAATTTGAATACAATACCTTATTTAAAGAAAACTGTTTTAAATCATGGGTATTAAATACATAATCAGAAACATAGTTACAAGCATTTTTGTAAGTATGCATAGTATCATCTAATAAGCTTTTAACATTATCATCATTTACTATTATTTGTATCTTACTGGTAATTGTAACTTGCTCCACAACTGTCCTCCTTTCACTAGTTATATTATATCATTATTATTAGTGAAAATAGTTTCATGAGGTAAGAAATAAGAATAGAAGAAAGTACAGTCTAAAAGTACATATCGTACTTGTAACAAAATATCGAAAACAATTATTATCGTTTCCAAATATTAATAATGATATTAAAACTAAGTTAATTGAAATTTGTAAACTAAACAACTACAAAATTATAGCTATAGAAACAGACTTAGATCATGTTCATTTATTAATAAGTTATGATACAACGGTTACTGTTTCCGATATTGTCAAAAGGCTTAAACAAGAAACAACATACTATATTTGGCAAAAACATTATAAGTTTCTTATTAAGAAATATTGGAAGAAAAAGATATTTTGGTCAGATGGGTATTTTGCGTGCAGTATAGGAGAAGTTTCATCAGCCACAATTCAAAAATATATAGAAAATCAAGGCTAGAGACTTCCTCACACCACCTAAAGGTAGTGGGTTTCCGTCTCAAATATCTTTATGAAATCTTGCTTGTTTTATACTTGCTCCATCTCTCGCTCTTTGTATTTCAATATTGTAATGTACACCTTTATCATCTACTGCATGTACATCATAAATAATTCTTTTATAAAATACATTTACAACATAATCCTGCGTATATACTTTTATTACCTTCAACTGTTTTTGCAGTACTGTCTTAAGAATATACTCTACTAGAGCATAATTCTCATCAAACATAATGGTCATGAAATCATCATTCATGAGAGTTAAGTTTTGGATAGCTTCTATCTTTTTACTATCACTATAATTTTTATCGCTCATTTCTTTATCCTCCTATTTTTGTTATTAGATAAAAAAATGAAATTCCCCAAAAAAAGTTAAAAAAAACGATATAGCTCAATGAACCATATCGTCTTAATCATTATTTCTCTAATGGATGTTCAGCAAGATAAGCTTTAATCTTTTCTTTTTGTTCAGGCTTGCTTGGTTTACATTTCATAATATCACCTGATCCATCTGCTAGAGCTGCAGCCATACCAGAACAACCGGCATATCCACAACCACCACAATTGTATCCAGGTAATAATGCAAGTAAATCTTCTTCTCTATGATTTGGTTCAACATAGAATGCTTTTGAAGCAAATCCAAGAAGTAGACCACATACAGCACCAAGAGCTAACATCATAATTAATGCATTAACCATTCTTAGTTTCTCCTTCTGTATTCTTTTTTCTTAACGAACATGTTGCAATACCACATGCTTTACAATCAGGTTGTAGATTTTCACATCCTTCAGGTATTGGTGTATTTTTATTTGCAATATATAACCAAATTGTTACCGCTAATAAACCACCAGCAATTAATATTGCATATACTGTTGACATACTATACTAAACCAGCAAATGCACCAAATGCGATTGCCATGATAGCAGCACAAACGAATGCGATTGGGTTGCCACGGAATGCTTTTGGAATGTCATTTCCATCTAAACGTTCACGAATTGTTGCAAAAATTACAAGCATTAACATGAATCCTGCAGGAACAGCAATTGAGTTAACAATTGTTTCTAGTAGGTTATATTCTTGTGTAATGTTATCCATTGCAACAAATAATACTGCACAGTTTGTTGTAATTAAAGGTAAGTAAATACCTAAAGATTTGTAAAGAGAAGGTGAACTCTTTTTAATAAACATTTCTACGAATTGAACAAATGCTGCAATTAGAAGAATAAAACAGATTAATTCCATATATTCTAAATGTAATGGAACAAGCACACCATAATATAGTCCCCAAGATACGATAGAAGCACCCAAGATAACGAAGATTACGGCTACACCCATACCAATAGCACTTGATAATTTAGTAGAAACACCCATGAATGGGCACATACCAATGAATTTAGCAAGAATAATGTTGTTAACAATCATTCCGCTGATAAATAGAGTAAATAAGTTCATGCTTATTTAGCCTCCTTTTTTTCTTTTTCACTAATGTTATTTTTATAAGCAGTAACAAGGGCAGCTAATACTGCAAATGTCATGAATGCACCAGTTTGTGTTGTGAATACAGGGATTTCAAATCCAGCAGGAATTAAACGAACGTTGAATACTTCTGCACTTGTTAAAGGATTTGTAAAAGACATGCAACCTGTACCTAATAACTGACGAATAAAACTCATAGCTAGTAAGCTTAATGTGTAAGATAGACCCATTTTTAAGCCATCCATTGCACTTTCAGCAACATTGTGGTTGCATGCATAAGCTTCAGCTCTTCCTAAGATAATACAGTTAACAACGATTAAGTCTAAGAATGCACCTAATGCACTGAATAGTGTTGGTGTATAAGCATGCATTAACATAGAAACGATTGTTACTAATGTTGCGATAACAACGATGTATACAGGAATATGAATTTCATCTGGAGTAATTGGAGCAATAAGTGAAATAACGATGTTAGAAACAGTTAATACACAAATTACGGCAATACCCATACCAATTGCGTTACTAATATTTGTAGATATTGCTAAGGTAGAACAGATACCTAAATATAAACCAAATACTGGGTTATTTAGAATGAGTTCTGAACCAAAACTATTTTTTGTTTTCTTTTCGCTCATATACTCCTCCTTATTTACCTGCATTGAAGAGAGCTTCAGCAGCTGTAATACCATTCTTAATAGCAGTTGATGTTAATGTAGCACCAGATAATAGTGGAACATCATCAGAAACTGTTATTGAAGTGATTTGGCTCTTATAATCATCTTCAAAACATCTTGCACCAAATCCGCTTGTTTCAGCTTGTTCTAGTTCTTGGAAACCAGAGATCTTACCATCATTGTCGATAGCAACCATGAATGTAAAACCATTTGAGTTATAACCAACAGCATGGATTTTATAAACCATACCTTTACCTTCAGCAGAATAAGCTCCTGTTACTAAACCGCTTGGATCATCGAAATCTTTTACTTCTGTAAAATCTGCACCTGGATATAATAATTCAAGATTAGAAAGTTCAGCAGCAAGAGATGCTTTAGCAATAACTGGTTCTGTAATTCCATTTACAAATGAAAGTAATAAACCACATACTGCACAAAGTACACCGAGAAGAACTACTTTATATCCAATTGAATCTTTTTTCATTTTCGTCTCCTCCCTTACTTACTAGCTGCAAAAGCAGCTTCGATCATTGTTTTAACACCAGTTGAAGTATATGTTGCACCACTGATTAAATCTACATCATCAGCACTTGTAACACCTACTAAACTTGAAGAATCTTCAAACCAATCTTCGCCAACACCATCGCCATTGTTTCCAGCTAGTTCAATAGAAGCAATAGCACCATCTTTAATTTCGATAGTAGCTGTCAACTTTTCACCATTGAAGCCTTCTGCACTACATGCAAATGTACCATCAGCGTTTTCTGTACATACATCATTACCTGCTGCAGTAGTTGTTTCTTCTGCACCACCATTAGCAGCTTTAAATGCATTTTCAATCATTGTCTTAACACCAGTAGTAGTCATTGTACCGCCAGAGATTAAATCAACTTCGTCAGCCGATTTAATACCAATTAAGCTTGAAGCATCATCAAACCAGTCATCGCCAATACCATCGCCATTGTTTCCACCTAGTTCAATAGAAGTAATAGCACCATCTTTGATTTCGATAGTAGCTGTTAGTGATTCACCAGGGAATCCTTCAGCAGAACAAGTATAAGTATCATCACCATTAGCTGTGCAACCATCAGCTGCAGCAGTTGTTGTATTTGATGTAGTACCTGTTGTAACGCCATTAGCTGTATTGAAAGCAGCTTCAATCATAGCTTTAACACCAGTAGTAGTCATTGTACCACCAGAGATAATATCAACTTCATCAGCTGATTTAACACCAATTAAGCTTGATGCATCATCAAACCAATCATCGCCAACACCATCACCATTGTTTCCACCTAATTCGATAGAAGCAACTGCACCATCTTTAATTTCAATAGTAGCTGTTAGTGATTCACCTGGGAAGCCATCAGCAGTACATGCATAAGTACCATCACCACTATCAGTACAGCTTGCATTAGCACTATCTGTTGATACAGCAGCACCTGTTGTACCACCAGTTGTGTTATTTGTGCTTGGTGTTGAAGCAGCAGGTTCCTTAACGCTTGATAAAGCACCTACAGCAATAACCATAGCTAAAGAAACAGCACTTGTTAAGATAGTCTTGTTACGAATCTTAGCAGCATCTTTGATTTGGTTACCATCAAATAATTTATCAATAGCTGGTGTTAACATATTCATTAATAGAATTGAATATAATACACCATCAGACATATTACTCTTTAAACGGAATAATACTGTAAAGCATCCAGCTCCAATACCATAAACAATCTTACCAGGTAATGTTACAGGAGTTGTAACAGGGTCAGTAACCATGAATACTCCACCGAATAATACACCACCAGCTAATACGTTCATTAATGCATAGCTAATACCTGTACCATGAACTAAACCAATAATTAATGTAACTACAAATACTGATCCTACATAGAATACAGAAGTTTGCCAGTCAATATCTTCACGTACTACTAAGAAAATAAAGCAAAGAATTAGTAGTAGTGCACATGTTGAACCAATTGTACTTGGGTATAAACCTAAGAACATATTGCCTAGTCCATTGTATTTACTAATCACATCACCTACAGCAGTACTTGTACCAAGCCAAGAGAACTTGTTCATCGCTACTGTTGGAGTAGTTGTTGTTAATAAGTCAATATTACTTCCAGCAAATGAATTCATTAATATTGCTTCACCAAAAGCTGCTGGGTTGAAAATATTTTGACCAAAACCACCAAATACTAGCTTGCCAAATACAATTGCTAGAACTGTACATACAGCAAGAGCGTATGGAGTGACATTAATTGAAGAAATTAGTGTCAAAATCATAGCAGTTACCCAACCGTATGAAGATGTAATTCCTTCTTTAATATCTTGTTTTGTTGCTTTAAAATAAATTGCTTCCGTAACTAAAGCACTTAGAATACTTGTAACCATTAAAATAATTACACGTAAACCAGCGTTTGCACCTAATGTTGCACTGTAATAAGCTACGGAGAATACTGTTATCGCAAATAAGCATACTGTTAAATCACGCATGATTCCAGTAGTACTTTGTGGATTACGATAATTAGGTGAAGGCTTAAATGTAAGCTTCATTTATCATTTCCCCCTTTATTTCTTATTTGTTAGAGCCATATATCTCTTAGCTCTACGAACGCCTTCAGTAACATCAAGTTTACTTGGGCAGATATAAGAACACATACCACATTCAATACAAGACATAACATCTAATTTCTTTAATGCTTCAATATTCTTAACTTTTTCCATGTTGTTAATACGTACTGGTTCTAGTCCGCTTGGGCACATTTCCGTACATTTACCACAACGTAAGCACTTAACAGACTTAACAGGCTTGTTTTGTAATACTGTTAAACCATTGTTTGCAGGTCCAATAACAAATTGATCATTTGGAATTGTGCTACCCATCATTGGTCCACCAGCGATTAATAAACAATCTTCGCTTGTGTATCCGCCACATGCTGAAATAATATCATGAGCTACTGTACCAATAGATACAACAACTGTTGATGGATCTTTAACACCATCACCTGATACTGTTACATACTTATGTGTAATAGGCATACCGTTAGTTAACGCATTACCTAAAGCAATAGCAGTAGATGCGTTATTTAAGATACATCCAGCTTCAATAGGAAGTTTGTCATAACGTTTCTTAGTTAATAAGTAAACTAATGTTCTTTCCCAACCAGCAGGATAAATATCTGGTACAGGTCTAACTTCAATACCTGTTCCATTGAAAGTTTCTTGAAGTTTTGCAATCAAGTCTTTCTTATCTTCTTTTACAGAAATGCAACCTTTCTTAGCTTTGCTTAATTTTAAGAAAGCCAAAGCACCTGTCTTTAGAAGATCTAGATTTTCCATCATATTCTTGTAGTCTGCTGTTAAATATGGTTCACATTCAACACCATTGATGATGAATAAATCTACATTTTCAGGCTTCATATATTTAACATATGTTGGGAACCCTGCTCCACCTAGTCCTAGCATTCCTGCATTTTTAACGAATGCTTCTAGTTCTTCCCATGAAGCTGCTTCGTAATCAAGTGGTGCAAATGGCTTCTCCACTGTGCCTTTGTGATCATTTTGAATTCTTAAGTGATCTACCATCTTCATGGCAGAGCTCATCTTTTTTTCAATTGCCGTTACTGTTCCAGAAACTGGAGAGAAAAGTGGCAAATAAAAGTGGTCATTGCGTTCAGCAATTTTAGTTCCAACTTTCACCTCATCCCCTACACTGACCAGCGGTGTACAAGGGGCATTTCCATTTACTAATGGAATCCAAACAACATCAGGATCTGCTAGTCTTAGAACATCTTTATGACTAGTTAGTTCCTTATGTCCTTCCAGATGGTGATGCATTGGTCCGGTTAATAGTGACATATTCTCTAATCCCTTCTCCTTCTTAAAACATTAGGATTATATCACTAAATATAGTGAGTGACTATCATCAAAATGTAGAATATTAATAGTATTTTCACTTATTTATTTGTGAAATTTTGCACACATATATTTTTTAAGAAAAAAGCAAGAATTACTTCACTTTTCATCCAAAATATTTATGCTATAATCACCGAGTATGAAAATGAGAAAAATAACTACTTTATTATTAAGTGCAACACTTTTATGTGCTTGTGATACTTCAAAACCAACTCCTAGTGCTTCTTCAACAAGTTTAAAAAGCAACATTTGCATGGATTGTGGTTTTGATACATTCTTTGCAGTGCAGGGAATGCCTTTAGAACAAGATGAATTTAACTCCATCTTTAAAGAAGCTTCTGAAGACTTCAGCTACTACAACAAATTATTTGATATCTATAACGATTATGATGGTATTAACAACATTAAAACCATTAATGATAATGCAGGTATTCAACCCGTTGAAGTAGATCCAGTCATTATTGAAATGCTAGAAGAAGCGAAATACTTCTATGATTTATCTAATGGGGAATTTGATGTAACTATTGGTGCTTTACTTCATGTATGGCATAACTACCGTGAAGAAGGTATTACATTAAATACTAATGGTGAGAAAGGAAATGTCCCAACATTAGATGAGCTAGAAAATGCTTCTATTAATAAAGGATGGAATCATGTTCTAATCGATACCGAAAAAAATACTGTATATATTGATGATACACATATATCCCTTGATGTTGGTGGTATTGCCAAAGGATTTGCAACTGAAAAAATTGCTCAAAGCTTAGAATCAGAAGGTATTACTACGGGAGCAATTAACGCTGGTGGTAATAACAGAACATTAGGCCAGAAATATGACGGTTCTGCTTGGCGCGTAGGTATTCAAAATCCAAAAGGATCAGACAGTATCTTAGTTGTAAATATGGATGGTAAATGTTCATTTGTAACAAGTGGTGACTATGAACGCTATTATGAAGCAACGGATGGTAACAAATATCATCATATTATTGATCCTGAAACACTATTTCCAGCAACTAACTTCCATTCAGTTTCTATTATTACAGAAGACTCTGGTGTAGCCGATTGTTTATCTACAACTTTATTCACTTTATCTTATGAAGAAGGTTTAAAAGTACTAGATACTTACCGTAAGGAACATCCAGGTACATTTATTGAAGCTATCTGGATTATGGATGAAGACAAAGATATTGATACAGAATATAAACATATTACAAATAACCAGTTAATTGTTTATTCAGAAGGATTAAAAGACAAACTAACATGGGTGGACTAATTGATATTCTTATTGATGCTTTTCTAGATACATGCAAACTTGCACCATTCTTGTTTATTACTTATTTATTTCTAGAATGGTTAGAACATAAACATGACCATCGTATTGAATCATTTTTAACAAGTCATTTGCATGCTGCACCTCTTGTTGCGAGTTTATTTGGCTTAGTACCAGAATGTGGTTTCTCAGCTGCAGCCAGTTCTTTATATGCAACTGGGGTTATATCTGTAGGTACATTAGTCGCTGTATTTTTATCAACATCTGATGAAATGTTACCAATCATGATAGCTTCTAAAGCTCCTGTAAATACAATGTTATTTATATTAATGATAAAAGTAATCGTTGCAATACTTGCAGGATATTTACTAGATTACCTCACGCATTATAAAAAGACAGAAATCCATGACAGCTATCACGAAGAACATGAAGAAAATGAATCTTTACTAATCTGTGCAATCAAACGTACATTACAAATCAGTTTATGGATGTTTATTATTACAATTCTGATGGAATTATTATTAGATACAATCGGATATGAAACAATCCAAAAATATATGCTAAACAGTAATGTATCTATATTAATTAGTACAATTATTGGTATCATACCAAGTTGTGCTTCCAGTATAACTCTTACTACATTATATATGGATGGTATTATTGGTATTGGTGAATTATCAGCTGGTTTATTAATTAACAGTGGTGTTGGTTTAGCAGTTTTATTCCAAACAAACAAAAACAAAATGAAAAATAACTTAGGAATCTTATTCTATTTATTCATTGTTTCTATTATTGCTGGTGTACTTATCAAATGTATCGCATAGCCTATGAGCTATGCTTTTTTATTTATAATAACTAATTTGCACAGTGGACCTGAAACCCATTAAAATG
>CAJJTI010000006.1 GCA_905194705.1 uncultured Solobacterium sp.
GTATAAGTGCTTCTTTTATCTCAGCTATTGATAAATGCATAAGTTTACTAATTTCCGGTAAAGTAAAATAACAGTCTTGTAAAAAGCGAATAAACAATATTCGGTTGATCATTTCCTTGTTGTAATATAAGTGACCATACTTATCTCGATTAGTAGAATGAATAAGCCCAATTCTTTCATATCTTTGTAGCATCATTCTTGAGATTTTATACTTCTCACCTATTTCGCGTATTGATAATTCTTGTATAATTTCTTCTCCCATAATAAGCAAAAGACTGCTTCAGTAGAGCAGTCAACCTTTCTAGAACTTTTCTTTCGTTCTATATAAAAAGCTGTATTTTTTGCGAGGAGATAAAATTAACACATTTTTTGATATGAATGCGCTTTAATTACGCTTTATTCCTTATCTTTTATTGATTTTTCACAGTTGAATGTTATGATATTTCTGTCCATGAATGGAGGTCATAAGTCACCTCAGTAAAAACTTATTTACTAAGTTGTTGCTCAAGTTTAATTGATGGGCTTTTATCTTTTAAGGGGAGAAATAAAAATGGAAAAAGAAAGTATTGGCAAAATTTTATTAGGAAAGTGGGACACAAAAACAATCGTTGGTGTCGCTATCGGTGTTGCATTATTTGGTGTATTGATGGATTATGCCTCAATTAAAGTATTCACAAACACTAACTTAACACTAGCTATGATTGTTCCTGTAATTGTTGGTGGATTATTTGGTCCATTACCTGCAGCTTTAGCTTGCGGACTTGGAAACTGCTTAGCTGACCTAATTGGTGGTTGGGGTATGTGGTTTGACTGGTCTATCGGTAACGCATGCTTAGGTTTCTTTGTCGGATGCCTAAAACTATATGGTGCAGATATTGAAAACGGTAAATTCACAGCAAAACAAATGATTATTTACGTTATTATCGCTGTCGTTGGTAACGCATTAGCATTTGGTGTAATTACACCTATCTTTTCTTCAATTTTATATCAATCAGAATTAACAATTACATTCGTACAAAGCTTAGCAGGTGGTGTTTCAAATACAGCTGTATTAGTTATTGCTGGTATTCCTATTCTTAAAGCATTAGCCGCAAGAAATGCTAAAGCTACAAATTTAACAAAAGAGTAATCCTATGGAAAAAGAACCTATTATTGAATTTAAAGATTTCAGTTTCCGATATAAATCACAAACTGAACCTACACTAAAGAATATCAATCTAACAATTAATAAAGGAGAGAAAGTATTATTACTTGGTCCATCTGGTTGTGGTAAATCCACTTTATCAAACTGTATCAATGGAATTATTCCTTTCTCTTATAAAGGTGAAATAAAAGGTTCTTGTAAAGTTGCTGGGGTGGAAACTTCCACTTCCAGCATTTTTAAACTTAGTTCCAAAGTTGGAACAGTTTTACAAGATTCAGATGCCCAATTTGTTGGATTATCAGTAGGTGAAGATATTGCCTATGCTTTAGAAAATAATATTACCCCTAGAAAAATAATGCTTGAAAAAGTTTTACAAGCAGCAACAATCGTTCATATGCAAGATTTCCTAGAATCAGTACCATATAACTTATCAGGTGGTCAGAAACAAAGGGTATCTCTTGCTGGTATTATGCATGATGATGTAGAAATACTACTATTTGATGAACCATTAGCTGCACTTGACCCTCAAATGGGAAAACAAGCAATTGAACTAATTGATGAAATTCAAAAAGAAAATAATAAAACTGTCTTAATTATCGAACATCGTTTAGAAGATGTTTTATATAGACCTGTTGATCGTATTATATTGATGAATGAAGGAGAGATTGTTTCTGATACTACTCCTGATAAATTATTAAGTGAAGGAAAACTTCATGAAAACGGTATTCGCGAACCACTATATTTATCAGCTTTAAAAATGGCTGGTTGTGATTTTACTGAAGAAGATCATCCAAGTGATATCTTCTCTATGAATCTTGATCAATATAAAGATAAAGTTGTTTCTTATTTTAATGAAGCTCCTAAAGCTGCTGCCAAAACTTTTGGTGAGTGCTTATTAGAAGTAAATGATGTTTCATTCCGTTATAAAAATAGAGCTGAAAAAGTATTAGATCACGTATCTTTTAAAGTATATAAAGGTGAAAAGATTGCTGTTATTGGTAAAAATGGTGCTGGTAAATCAACAATTGCCAAGATGATTTGTGGTGTATTACGCCCAGATGAAGGTGAAATAAAAATAAATGGCGAAAACTATTTAAAATATTCCATCAAAGAAATTGGCGAAAAAATCGGTTATGTCATGCAGAATCCTAATCAGATGTTAGTTAAAGATATTATTAAAGATGAAGTATCTCTTGGATTAAAATTGCATGGTTATTCTGAAGAAGAAATAAATAGCCGTATAGAAGAAGCACTTAAGATGTGTAATCTATGGCCTATGCGTAACTGGCCTGTTGGTGTAGTCAGCTATGGTCAAAAGAAGAGAATCACTATCGCCAGTATTCTTGCAATGAAGCCGGAAGTTATCATCTTGGATGAACCTACAGCAGGTCAAGACTATAAAGTATATACAGAAATCATGACTTTCTTAGAAGATTTGAATAAAAACTATGGTATTACCATTTTATTCATTACTCATGATATGCATCTAGCAATTGAATATACAGATAGAGCAATTGTATTTGCTGAAGGAAAGTGTGTTGGCAACGATTCAGTTTATAAGATACTTTCAAATAATGAAATTATTGAAGAAGCGAACTTAAAACAAACTTCTTTATATACTCTAGCAAGAAGAGTTGGATTAGATCCAGAAAAGTTCATTGATTCCTTCATTGCGGAAGAAAGGAGAAATAAACATGAATCATAGCGATATTATTAATCTTGTGCCAGGTTCTACTTATTTACACCGTTTAACAGGCACTACAAAAGTACGTTTGTTCATTGTACTTATTGTATATGTCATGATGTCCTTTGATTTGCCACTAATCTTACCAGTATTTATTGGTGGTCTTATCGCCTTATTTTCACTTAAACCTAAATGGAAAACATTAAAACCAATTATCATTATTGTTGTCTTAATGAATATATTTAATATCTTCTTATTCTGGGTTGCTTCACCTCATTATGGCTTGCAATATACAAATGATGATACTGTTCTGTTTGCTTTAAATAGCTACTTTGTTTTTACTAGAGGAACAGTATGGTACATGGTTGTACGTTTATTAAAGATGTTAACTTCATTTGTAATATCTTTAGTATTTATTATTTCTATTACTCCAAGTGAAATGGCAGCTGGTTTAACCTCTATTGGTCTACCATATAAATTTGGTTCTATTGTTGAAATTGCTTTTAGATATATTCCTGATATTTCAAGAGACTATCAAAATATCGCTATATCAATGCAATGTCGTGGGTTAGAGCTTGATAAGAAGAAAACAAAAGCATTTGACCGTTTAAAGCAAATTGTAATGATTTTAATTCCGCTTGTTATTACATCTTTTGACCGTGTTAATGATATTGCAAACGCAATGGATTTAAGAGGTTTTGGCAAGCATAAAAAGAGAACTTACTATGCAGAACATGAAAAGATTAAAGGCGAAAATATCTTTGTTGCTTTATATATCATTCTACTAATTATCATCATTGTATATAGTGTTTATTCTAGAGTTGTTCCTCGTCCAACAGAGATGTGGATTTATTGGTAATAAATATGGATTATAAAAAAATATTTGAAGAAAATTTAGAAACATTACGCGATTTATTGAAAATTAATTCTATTTACGATGGAAATAGTGTATCTTTAACGACCCCTTATGGAAAAGGTGCAAAAGATGCACTTTTATTTATGGAAAATCTAGCAAAGAAAGATGGCTTCATTGTCAAAGAGTATGATAATCAAGCTATTTCCATCAGTTATGTAGAAAAAGATGATAAACGAATTGATATCGCAAGCCACTTGGATGTTGTTGCAGTGGATGATAAATGGACTGTTGATCCTTTTGGTGCTGTGATTAAAGATGGTCGTATTTATGGTCGAGGTACAAGTGATATGAAAACTGCAGGTTTTCTTACTTATCTTTGCTTAAAGCTGTTAAGAGAAAAATATCCTGATACGACAAATGAAATACGTATAGTATTTGGCAGTGATGAGGAAAGAACCATGGCTGATATGCATTACTATAAATCACAAGTTAGTGAGCCCCTATTTACCTTTTCACCAGATGGAACTTTTCCTTTGGTTATTGGCGAAAAAGGTGCCTTGATGTGGACGTTAAGTGGTAATTATAAAGGGATTATCGAATCATTTGATGGTGGTATTCAATGTAATATTGTTCCCCCTGTTGCTAAATGTGTGCTAAAAAATAATGCGTATACTAATGCATTAAAAGCATATTTTGATAATCATTCCTTATCTTATGAAATTACAGAGGTTGATGATAAAACCCACATCACTGTTAATGGCGTTGCTGTACATTGTTCCAGAAACTTTGATGGTGTTAACGCAATAGATGAATTATTACATGCCTTAAGCGAAGTTACTCAGGATCCTTTAGCAGAAAATCTTTATACCATCTTAGGCGAAGATTATGGTGAAGGATTAGACAGTAAAAGTGGTGAACAGTTCGATACATGTTTAACGGTTAACTTAGGTGTATTAAAAATAGAAAATGGTAAAGTATTTGCTCAAGTTGATGCACGTTACCCTAGCACTATTACAAGTAGTATTTTAACTAAAAGATTTAAAGATAAATGTATTATCAATGTATCTCTAGATTATGATGATCCTGCAACTCTTTGCAGTCTTGATGATCCATATATTAAAACAATGTATGAAACTTATGAAGAAATTATGCATGATGACTACAAACCATATGTTTCTGGTGGTGTATCATACTCTAAAGTATTTAAACATTGTGTTACTTTCGGAATGAATATGCCAACAAAAGAAAACCTGGCTCATCAAGTTAATGAATATGTGGAAATTGAAGATTGCATTAAAGCTTTAGAGATATACTATAAAACAATAGAAAAATTAGCTTTTTTAGGAGAATAAAAAAATGAAAAAAATGTTAGTATTCCAAACAGATTTTACTTACGCTGAAGGTGCTGTACCTTCTATGCTTGGTGTTGTAAAAAGCGTCGATTTAGATATCGAATGCATCACTGCAACTCACCAAATTCCTCAATATGATACATGGTCTGCTTCTTATAGACTATATCAATATATTGATTTCTGGCCAAAAGGAACAATCTTTGTTTCTGTAGTTGATCCAGGTGTTGGTACAAGTAGAAGAGCTTGTGTTGCTAAAACAAAGAATGGTTATTATATTGTTACACCAGATAATGGTTCATTAACTCATGTATATAACAAATGGGGTATTGAAGAAGTTAGAGAAATTGATGAAACAAAGAACCGTTTACACCGTGATGACAATGGTTATGTGTCTATCTTCCATGGCCGTGATTTATTTGGATATTGTGCTGCTAAACTAGCCAGCGGACAAATCACTTATGAAGAAGTAGGTCCTACTTATCCTGTAGAAGAAATCAAGAGACATGAAATTCCTGTTGCTAAAGTTGTAGATAACAAAGTAGAAGGTATCTTTGAAATTAAAGATCCTAATTTCGGTAACTTATGGACAAATATTCCACTAGACACATTCAAATCACTTGGTTTCAAAATTGGTGATACTGTTAAAACAACTATTTACTATAAAGATGAAGTACGTTATGAATGGTCATTACCTTACTATGATTCCTTTGGTAAAGCAAAAGACCATACCGTTATGATTTATAACAACGAATTAAACAACATGGCATTAGCTGAAGTTGTTGGTAATTTATGCAAAGATTATTCGCTAGATTTTGGAAAGGACTACAAAGTGGTTTTTGAACATGAATAAGTTATTGGTATTTCAAACAGATTTTGGTTTAGATGATGGTGCAATAAGCGCCATGGAAGGTGTGTCATTTGGTGTTTCTCTTGATTTAAATATTCGTCACTTAACACACAACATTCCTCAATATAATATTTTTGATGCTTCTTATAGACTATACCAGGCAATTAACTATTGGCCAGAAGGAACAGTATTTGTATCTGTTGTAGATCCAGGAGTTGGTAGCAGCCGTAAATCAGTTGTTGCAAAAACAGTGACTGGTCAATATATCGTTACACCAAATAATGGAACACTAACACATATCAATAAGTTTGTTGGTATTACAGAACTAAGAGAAATTTCTGAAAGAACAAATCGTCTTGAACATTCAGAACTATCTTATACATTCCATGGTCGTGATGTATATGCTTATACAGGTGCTAGACTTGCTTCTGATACGATTGATATGGAAGGCGTTGGTCCAAAGATGGGATTAGATGAAGTTGTTCAATTAGAACTATTTGGATGTAAAGAAATTGAAAATGGTGTAATGGGACAAGTTGATATTCTAGATGTTCGTTTTGGCTCATTATGGACATCAATTCCTTATGAAGAATTCAAAAAATGTGGTTTTGAATTTGGTGATACAGTTCTAGTTACGATTTATAACCGTGATAAGGTTGCCTATACTGGTCAAATCGTATATGGTAGATCATTCGCTGATGTTCCAGTATCTTCCCCAATTATTTATATGAACTCTGCATATCATATTGCTGTCGCAATCAACCAAGGTAGCTTTGCTAAAGCATATGGCATTGGTGTTGGTTCTGACTGGAAAATCACAATGCAAAAAATTGCCAAATAAAGTTTTCTAAAAGCCGAGCAATCGGCTTTTTTCTTGTGCTATCATATTTTTATGACTAATTATATTCATGTATTAATTCATCACAAAAGAATCGAAAAAGGCTGGAGTCTTGAAAGTTTAAGTCATGGAATTTGTTCTCTTAGTTATCTAGCAAAAGTAGAAAAAGGAACAATCACTCCTGCCATAGATATATGTAATAAGTTACTTGAAAAACTGGATGTTCATTTAGAAGATGACGTCAAAGATATCTTACCTAAAGTAGATTATTTCTACCATCATTTTTATGATTATGATGTTTATTTAACAGAAGAAGAACTTAATAAATTATCTAATTCTATCTATTTATTAGATGCCCTTATTATTCGTGCATATCAAACAGGCAATCAAATTGATGAATTAAAAGATTATGAACCATTCTTTACGCATGAACAGAAAAAGAAATATTATCAGATACTTGTTCATCATAATAAGATTGATTACCATGAATTATTATATCTATTTCCTGATATAGACAGTTATTCTATCATTGCGAACACTTTATATCTGCAAGGAAAATATGCTAAAGCTATACCATTCTTTATTGCTTATTATGATGCTGCTTCTAAAAGTTGTGATTTAGATAATATGATCTATGCAAAGATGTCGCTTGGTTCTGTTTATGCTTGTCTTTTTGATATGAATACTTGCATAGACGAATATAACCAGGCAATTAAACTTATTGATCGTGCACATTCTTCTAATTATAAAGAGGTTATTTATTACAATATCGGTGCTACTTATACAGAATTAAAACAATATGATAAAGCATTAGAGTATTTATCTAAAACGAAAATGAAAGATATGCTCTATTATCATAAGCTGGCTATCTGTTATGAGAAAACAGGCAAATACAAAAAAGCACTAGTAGCTATATCAAAAGGAAAAGAATTTCACTCTGAACATTCATATTTATTAGATATTGTAGAATATCGTTTATTACACAAAAATTATATTCATGAAATAGAATATGAAAAATTATTATGTGATTCTTTGGAGTGTGTTCGTAATGAATTACCCCATGGTTTCTTAGCAATGCAGGAAAATGATCTTCTTGAGTACTATGAAGAAAATAGAAGATATAAAGATGCCTATGTCTTATTGAAAAAACAAATGCAAAAATAGTCTTTTAACGTGATTTAATGAACATAATTATTCAAATACCTGATAAAACAACTTGTCACTTCTTTGGTAAAGTAAATCCGAGGATGTGATATTTATGCAAAAAACACTTTGGACAAAAAACTTTACAACAATAACTCTTGGCACAATAGTTTCAAGTATTGGTTCTACTGCTTTAAATCTTGTATTATCTTTCGTTGTCTTTTCAAATACCGAATCAACTTTTTTATTCAGTATATTCAGTGCCATAAGCTTAATTCCCAATTTATTATTACCACTTCTTTTATCGGCCTATATTGACCGTATTCCAAGAAAACCTATCATTGTCTTTCTTGATTTTCTCAATGGTTGCACAATGTTTTTATTTGGATATTTCATTTTGAAATATAGCTTTAATTTCAACATGTTTCTAACATTTTCTTTAATTCAATCCTGCATATCATCAGTGTATTCAATCAGCTATCAAAGCTTATATCCTAAATTAATTCCTGAGGGTATGTCACAAAAAGGTTATACTGTTTCTTCAATGATTTATCCAACAGTAACAATCATCGCTTCGCCATTAGGCAGTTTACTATATACAAAAGTTGGTATAGGTCCCATTGTAATCGCCTATGGCTTCCTATTATGGATTGCATCATTCTTTGAACATTTCATTGATATTCATGAAGAAACAACTATTCATTCATTTGATATCAAACAATATTTAAATGATATGAAATCAACATTACAATACTTCAAAGAAGAAAAAGGTATCCGCTACACCTATATGGCCATGCCTTTCAGTCAAGGATTCTCTGAAGGAACAGAGCCATTAATTATGGCCTATTTTTCTAGTACACCAACTCTTGGTATTACGCTATATTCTTTCTTTACGGTATCTCAATTTATTGGTAGAACTCTTGGTGGAATCGTTAATTACAAAATAGAATATCCAAAAGAAAAAAGATTCTCCATATGTTACTTTGTATATATATTCTATTCGATTATGGATGGTATATTACTTCTATTACCTTATCCTTTCATGTTACTCGATAGAGCATTATCAGGTTTTTGTGGTATCAATTCAGCTACGCTAAGAGAATCCAGTGTACAAAATTATATACCCGATGATAAACGTGCTAAATTGAATGCATTTATGAATATTTTTTATACACTGGCATCGATTATATGTAAGCTAATCTTTGGCGCATTAGGTGAATTTATACAAATCAAAGCACTGATGATTGCTGGTTCTGTTTGTTTAATCGGTATATATCACTTTATTCTCTACAATAACAAAGAATATATAAAACCTATTTATAATCAAAATTATTAATTTCATCAAAAAAGCAACTAATGATAGTTGTATATCACTAATTGCTTTTTATTTAAATAAACTATTTACTTAATGCATCATCAACTGCAGTTAGAATAGCATTTGATGTATTCGTAGCTTGTGAAACGATATCAACATTTGTTGATTGTTTTTCAACGATACGTTCTGGCATTTGTTCGATAGCTGGATCAGAAATACTTGGAGTTTCGTTATGTTCAACTACTTCTACAGAACTGATAGCACCATCTTTAACAGTAACTTTTACTTTTACTGTACCGTTGTTACCTTGTCCTGTTCCTTCATATTCACCATCTGTTAAATCAGCATAGTCTTTACCAGAATATGTAGCTTCTGGAGCATCGAATACGAATAAGTCTTCAGGGAATAGTTTGCTTGATTCATGAACGTTGTAACCTTCACCCATATCTAGTGTCATAACATTTGTACCTGTGATTCTACCCCAAGTAACTGCACCGTTCATACCAACACCAGGAGCGATTGTCTTACCCCACATTTGACCAACTACTTCACCACCAGCATATAAACCTGGGATAACGTTACCTTCTTCATCAATAACTTGATTTAGTTCATTAACAGCGATACCGCCACGGCTTGATAATACGATTGGTTGTAGTTTTAATGCATAGTAAGTATCACCTTCAAGTTTATTAACAGCTTCAACACGGTTTTCACCAGGTTTAGCAACAAATTCTCTTCCGAATTCATCTGGTTCACCAGATTCAACAGCTTTGTTGTATGTTTCTACTGTTTCAACAAATGTATCAGCAGGAATACCTAATTTATCAGCTAATTCTTCTAGAGAACTTGCACTAACTAGCTTGTCACGGTATGCTCCACCTTCTTTGAATGAATCATAAGCACCACGTAATGTACCTTGTGTGTCATCTAAGATCTTATCTGTGAATACTTCATACATTACGCTGTCTGGTTGAGCTTTTAAGCCTGCATTTCTTACTTCATCATCCCAAGCACATTCATTGATGAAACGTTTACCTTCATTGTTCACTAAGATACCACCTGTGTAGTATGTACCTGTAGAAATGTTGGTACCTTGAGTTGTGCTGCCTGGATTTGGATATCCTTTTGGATAAGTTTCAATCCATTCCATTGCTTCATCAGTAATATCAGCACCAACTTCTTGCATCATTCTTAAACCATAACCATCATCACTTGCTAATGCAGCTGATAACAAGTTGTGTAAGTCTGTTGAATATAATTCGAATAGTTTAGGGTTAGCAGCGTAACCACCAGTTGACATTATTACACCTTTTGTAGATGTGAAGTGATATGTCTTGCCATCATCACCAACACCAACAACACCTGTAATTTGTCCTTTGTCGTTAGCTAATAATTTTCTGCCTGAAACATTTGTATAAACTTGAATCTTGTCTTCTTTAGCAATAGCCTGTTCAAATACTTCGATAACTGGGTTAGCTAGTTTTGAATCAGCTTTAGGAAGTGGTACATATGTTCTCTTATATTCATAAGGCATATGACCAGGGTTAGTAATAACTTTATTACCTTCAGCATCAGTCATGAATGGATAATCTTTAACACCCATGTTGTATACCCATTCCCAAGCTTCTGTAGCGTGAGTAGCATAAGCATGGATTAAGTAATCAATTGGATGACCACCATTTAGGTTAGCGAACTTCTTGATTTCTTCTTCATAACGTTCTGCATTATCTTCTGTTAAGCCTTGTTCTCTTTGTAATGTTGTATCAGCAGCTGAGAATTGGCCAGTTTTCATACGCATGAAACCACCTAAGTTAGCTAACTTTTCAACAACGATTACCTTTTCTGCACCGTTTTCTACTGCCGTTAATGCTGCAGACATACCTGTTCCGCCACCACCGACAATAATTACATCAGCACTGTCTTCAACATCATAAGATGCAGCTACAGCACTTGCTTCTGGTGTTGCTGTTGGTGTAGTTGTGCTTGTTCCGTTTGAACAACCTGCAAACATGAAAGCACATAACATCATCGCAACAATTTTGTTTAATTTTTTCATTTTCTTTTTCCTCCACTCTCCATTATAACTTTGTCAAAAATTTCATAAATAACTAAATAATGCTTCAATTTATAAATTTCATAACTATAATTGAGATATGGATAAATATCAAAAACTCGAAAATTACCGTGTGGAAAAAGATGAATTCTCTAATTTTGTCATGAGTTGTCACTTTGATATCAGTTTTTTTACTCGCTTTCCAATAAAATCCCACACAAAATTAACGAATATCATTATTGATAAATTTAAGATAATCATATTAGAAAAAGGAAATGTTGATTTACTTGTAAATGGTTATACTTATACCCTTAATCCATATGATGTTGTACTAATGCCACCAATGTGTTTACATAGTGCCGAAGCTCATGGTGGAGAAGTTATTTTATATGAAATATTTTTTAATTTTGAACGTTTTTCTAAAGAATATGAACTAATTAATATGTTAAATCTTGTAACACCCAAGAAAATATCTTTAGATCCTCATGATATAAATATGGATAACATCAATAGTATTTATGCAGCCGCAAAAGCAAATAAATTTGGTGCATATTTAGAATGTATTTTCTTAATCAGTAAAGTTCTAAGTCATTTTGCAAACGAGGAATATATAACGCAGTTTTCCAAAAACAACAACAATTCTGCTGCAGAACTAATCAATTCTATGATTAACTTTGTAGAAAATAATTACATGTATCCAATCAGCGTAAAAGACATATGCAATGAACTAAAAGTAAGTCAAAGCTACTTATATCGTTGTTCTATGGCTATTTTAAATATTTCTCCAAATAACTATATTCTTTACTTTAAAATGGCAAAAGCAGATCGTTTATTAAAAATCAAAGATTTATCTATTGAAGAAATAGCTGAAATGACAGGATACGAAAATATTTATCATTTCAGTAATACATTTAAAAAACATTTTGGCATCTCACCATCAAGTTATCGTAAGCAACCCTATTAGATAGCTTATATCGCTGTATTAATAAGAAAAAGGATTCTTGAATTCTCATTAATGTTAGAGAAATTTAGAATCCTTTATCTTTGCCATTATATTTCTTATTCAACACCAGTTCTTACTAGATTATATCCACCAGTAGAACAGCCGTTTGCTTCATAAATTTTATTGCCCCATCTGTCAAATACATTACCACAATTATCTGTCGTGAATGGTCCACCATCATCCCATCCACTGTTTTGTTTTGTTTCTGTTGCTGCTTCAGTAGGTGTAACTTTGTTTTTAATAATAGCTATAGAATATGTAGAGAACTTACTTGTTTTAAATGTTAATGCATTACCATTTAGTTCTGCATCTAATATTTCAGCATCTCCATTATGCACTCTTAAGAGTTTAAAATCATTATCTTTAATTTTAGCTAATGTCGCATCATCCAAATATAATGTAATAACAGCTTCTTCTGTAAGCTCAGTTATTTTATTCGGTGTTAATTCTCCATTTTTCATAACATATAGTGATAAATCAAAATATTCATATTCAATTGTTTTTGAATCATCAGCTATTAGATTTTTGACAATTTTTTCAATATTTGCTTTTTCATCATCTGTTGGTGTAACAGGTGCTTTAACAATTGCTTGTAATGCATTAACTGTTTCTGTTGAATCTTTGTCATCAATTTGCTTAATATTATTTAATACTGTTTCATCTACTGCTGGTGTAATCGTATCTACTGCAAGTGAATCGCCATCTTTGATTATTTCATATTTACCGTTAATAAAAGTACAATTATTTCCACTAGCTAAATATTTAGAGACATCATTTGAGAAGGTACCTCCCGAAATTCCTATTTGAGGGTCTTTTCCATACTTGTTTAAACCAGTAATACATTCTTTAGATCCAGAGAATGTTCCTCCAGTAATATTTGTAATTCCTTTATCAAATTTATCATCAACTGCTGTTGTACAAACAACTCCGAAATTATCGCTAAGACTTATTAAATTGCCATTATTAATTGTTAATAAATTGACATTGTAAACTGTGCCACCTGATGCATATCCTTTAATTGTTCCACCATTGATAGTTGTTTCTCCATTATCATCATTTTTAACAACCCATTTTCCACCAGAGAGATTACCACCATTAATTGTTAGTTTAGCTGTTTGCCCATTTATTGGTTCTGGTTCATTGTTTGCTGGACTCTTTGAGATATCAAACCATCCATTTGCAATCAAACTGGAATATTTACCATTTCCTTCAGCGCCTTGATTAACTGTGACACCATCATTAATTGTCATTGTGCTATAATTCTTTATTGTATACCAAGAATTGCCACCATTAGTGTCAGCATCGCTTCCAGCTTCTTTACTTCTTGTATATGTACCACCATTTAAAGTTACAGTTCCTTCAGGATAGTTATAAATAGCTCCACGGCCATGGCTTATATTATCAACTGTGCCATTACCTTTACTGTCAGTAATTGTTAATGTGCCATGGTTTTCTATTGTATGCCTGCCATCAGTATTTGTTAATGTATGCCCGTTCAAATCAAGTGTGAGTACTTGATTTTTTCCAATAACTATTGTTCCAGAATCATAATCATCAAGTGCATATGTACGATTATTTCTAATTGCAGCCTCAATTTTATCTTGAAGTGTTACTCCTACTGTTGGTGCTGGTGATTTACTATTTTCATTTGTCTCTTCAGTTTCACCTTCAGCGTATAAACATACTCCAGATGTTACAAACATCATTGCAGAAATCATTCCTACTAAGAATTTTCTCATATTCCCTCTCCTCTACTTTAAGTTCCAATTAATCATGCATATATCTCACAAAACTAATAATAGTAACCTTTATGATTTAATTTATATTCGATATTACCACCCGTCTTTAAAAGTTAGCACCATTAATCTTTAAGCACACATTTTGTATAAAGTAATTCAAGTCCAGCATTGATGGGCTTTTTTTATTGCTTTAAAACTTGACAAATTTATTTTTACCACTTCTTTTTAATGGTGTAATGGTGTATTATATGGGTGAGGTGCTTTATGGCTTATTTTCTTAAGGTTGCTAAACAACAAAACAATACTTATCTCGCTGTTTATGAATCTTTTTATTCTCCTACTACAAAGGGTACTAAACATCGCTGTATCAAGTCTCTTGGCTCTGTTTCTAAACTTAAAGCTTCCGGCATTGATGATCCTGTTGCTTTTTATAGAGATGAAGTTGAAAGAATGAATATAGAAAGCAAACAGGATAAAATCAAAAAAATTACTTCTGTTTCCCCAAGACGATATCTCGGATACTTTCCTTTGAAATCTATTCTTGAAAATCTTGATATCAAGAAATTTATTGATTTGTATAAATTCACTACCGATTATGAATTTGATCTTTACGAAGTTCTTTCTCTTCTTGTATATGCGCGTTGTGTTTCTCCATGCAGTAAATACAAAACATATTATGAAATCCTTCCTCAGCTTCATATTCCTTATTCATTCAACTACAATCAACTGCTGAGTGCCCTGGCTTTTTATGGAAATGACTATGAGAAAATTGTTGAATTGTTCACTTCAAGAGTTAAAGATAAATATTCTATAGATACTGATGTCACCTATTTTGACTGTACAAACTTTTATTTCGAAATTGACAGAGAAGATGACTTCAGAAGAAAAGGTCCAAGCAAGGAAAATAGAAAAGATCCTGTCGTCGGACTGGGATTACTTCTTGATGCGAATCAAATTCCTGTCGGCATGAAGATGTATCCTGGAAATGAATCAGAAAAACCTGTATTGAGAGATGTATTGAAAGATTTGAAAGAAAGACATGAAGTACATGGAAAAACAATACGGGTAGCTGACAAAGGTCTGAACTGTTCAGAGAATATACTTTCAGCTCTAGCAAACGGTGATGGATATCTCTTTTCCAAATCAGTCAAACAGCTACCCGAAACAGAAAAGGTTTGGGTTCTACTTCCCAATGACTACAAAACTGTAAAAGACAGAAATGGCGAGATTATTTATTACTACAAAGAATGTATTGATAAATTTTCATACACATATACAGATGAAAAAGGGAAAAAGAAAAAAGTAAACATCAAAGAAAAAAGAGTAGTCACATACAATCCAACACTGGCAAGAAAACACAAATATGAAATAAACAAGCTTGTAGAAAAAGCCAAAGGTCTTTCAATATCACTTGCAAAAAAGAGTGAATATGGTGAAAGCGCAAAATATGTCACTTTCAAATCTACCTCAAACGGAAAAGAAACAGAAGATAAAGTGAAAGCTGTCATCAATCAGGAAACTATAGATAATGATATAACACTTGCCGGATACAATATGCTTGTCACATCCGAAATAAAAACAGACGCCAGACAGATATATGAAACATACCACAATTTGTGGAGGATAGAAGAATCATTCAGAATAATGAAATCAGATCTGGATGCAAGACCTGTTTATTTACAGCTTGAGAACACAATCAAGGGACATTTCTTAATATGTTATCTTACTGTACTACTGCAGAGAATATTCCAATTTAAAGTCCTAGAAAACAAATATTCTTCTTCTGAATTGAATGAATTCTACAAAGGATTCCAGCTGGTTGAAGGAGAAGACAGTTATACAAACATATCCATAGGAACTGATTTTATTACCGAATTATCAGACATGACAGGACTGCCTCTAGACAATTATTTTTTATCTCCAACAAAACTGAAAAAGGTGTTGAACTATAGATTCTAATCTATAGCTTTACGCCATTTTTTAATGTTTAACTATAAAGTCAGGTTATATTCGATATTACCACCAGTGTCAACGAAATTTTTTAACAAATAAGCGCAAAAAAACCGAAGTATTACAC
This sequence comes from uncultured Solobacterium sp., assembly GCA_905194705.1. Taxonomy (GTDB): domain Bacteria; phylum Bacillota_I; class Bacilli_A; order Erysipelotrichales; family Erysipelotrichaceae; genus Bulleidia. The sequence goes on from CAJJTI010000006.1 coordinate 16,052, forward strand.
CTCGGTTAATTTTCATTTGCAATTAATTGTAAACAATTACTCAACAGTAACTTTGATACCAGGACCCATAGTTGTTGAAACTGTAACGCCCTTGATATAAGCACCTTTAACTGTTGCTGGCTTAACACGAACGATTTGATCGTAAAGAGCTTTGTAGTTTTCAGCTAGTGCTTGTTCTGTGAAAGATACTTTACCGATCATAACGTTTAAGTTACCATCTTTATCTACACGGTATTCAACTTTACCTTTTTTGATTTCATCGATAGCTTTAGCAACATCTGGTGTTACTGTACCAGTTTTAGGGTTTGGCATTAAACCTTTAGGACCTAATAATTTACCTAAACGACCTAATTGACCCATCATATCTGGAGTAGCAACGATTACGTCGAAGTCGAACCATCCACCTTGGATTTGTTCTAACATTTCTTTTCCACCAACGAAATCAGCACCTGCAGCCTTAGCTTCTTCAACTTTAGGACCTTGAGTGATAACTAATACACGTTGTGTACGACCTGTTCCGTTAGGAAGAACAAGAGCACCACGAATATTTTGTTCTGCTTGACGTGGATCTACGTTTAATGAAAAGCTAACTTCAACAGAAGAATCAAACTTTGTTGTAGTTGTTTTTTGTGCTAAAGCAACTGCTTCAGTATAGCTATATGTTTTGCTGCGATCAACCATCGCAAGAGCTGCACTATATTTCTTTCCTGCCATGATTATTTTTCCTCCCAGCCTTCGATTGTAATACCCATGTTACGTGCTGTACCAGCTACTACTCTCATAGCTGCTTCAACATCATTAGCATTTAAATCTGGTAATTTATATTCAGCAATTTCACGTAATTGTGCTTCTGTAATTTTACCAGCTTTTACTGATTTAGGTGTTCCAGAACCTTTTTGAACGCCTGCTGCTTTCTTTAGTAGAACTGCAGCTGGAGTTGTTTTGATAACGAAATCAAATGATTTGTCTTCATAAGCTGTGATGATAACTGGAACGATATCACCGTGACGATCCTTAGTTTTGTCATTGAATTCTGTACAGAACTTAGGCATGTTGATACCTGCAGATGCTAGAGCTGGACCTGGTTTAGCTCCACCAGCAGGGAATTGAAGCTTACAAATTTTTGCAACTTTCTTTGCCATGTGGCTTTCCTCCTTATAAGTTAATTTTCCACATGCAGTGGTCAACAGATGAGTTGCCATCCTTCCACGCATGAATGCACAACAAAAAGATGTGCTTATTTATGGTATATCAACTTTCATTTCTCGTCAATTAATTTTATAATAAGAGCTGGATTTTGTTATGATATATTCTATACAATTGGAGGTTCGTTATGGAAACAACTAAGCGTTGCCCACATTGTGGTGCTACACTACCGGAAGGTTCAATATATTGCTACAAATGTGGAACAAAAATTGAGACACCTGCAGATATACCTGATTACAGTCAATTAGTGGATAATACTTCAACTAATCCACAAGATCAAAATATACCTATTGATGATTTATTAGGACAAACACATGTCATTAACTCTTTAATGAGTGAATTAGACAGTATTGTTAATGGCGATGACTTTGATACACCTGTTACACCATCTGTTAAACCGGCAAATGAAGATACTGCCACTCATGATGTTCCTATTAATACATCTATGAATCGCACAGAAGAAGCTGACTCTTCAAAAGATGAAGATTCTAATACAGACACCAACCCTTTTGCTTGGGAGATTCCTTCTTTTAATCCTTCTTCCAGTTCTTCACAAGCTGATACTTTCCAAGAAAATACGATTGAATCAACACAAGAAGAAACTAAACCTGTTGAAGAAAGAAAACCATTATCTCGTGCAGCTAGACATAGACATGTACTTGATGATACAGAAAGTACAATTACTACCGAGTCTAATTTTGATGAAGATGAAGAAGAAAAGAAAGCTCCTGCAATCAAAAAAGAGAAAAAGAAGAAAAAGAGTTTCTTGTTTGATGATGAGGATGAAGATTATGACGATGATGATTATGATGACGAAGACGAAGACTTTGAAGATGAATATGCTGAAAAGCATGTATGGCCTATCGTTCTTGGTATTATCTTATTAGTTGTTGTAGTTACCAGCGTATTACTTGTATTATTCAAACCAGATATCGTTAATAAAGGAATTGATGGTGTAAATAATATTTTCAACACAGAAATTAAGCATATAGGTGCAACACCTGAACCATTAGAAACTGTATCTCCTGTTACTGCTGACCCAACAGAAACAATTGATACAACTATCTATGATGCAGAACATGCACAATTCTCTGCAGTAGCTCACTTATATTCTTCTTTCTACAAAGAATATATCAACGCCTATAACACTGGTGATATTCAAAGCTTAAATCATGTTTCTGATTCATTAAAAGCTGAAATTCAAGATCGTTATACAAATTACAACTCAGGCTTAGGTTTTGAAGCCAAGTTCACTTATATCGATTTAGATTCATATGTTATTTCTGATTTACAAGAAGATGGTTATTACAATATCAGTTTTAATACATACCAGGAAAATAGATGCTGGGATAAAGAAACAAATGAAGAAAAAGATAACAACCCTACAATGGCTGTATCTATGCGTTATAACCCAGAAACTGGTGACTATTATTTATCTTCTATGAAGATTGACAGTTCTATCACGCTTGGTAATAGAATGATTGACGTTACTGCATGGTAATTTAACTTGTAATTATAACATCTAAAAGTCCTTAATTCTGTAATAGGAACTAAGGACTTTTTCATTTGCTTTATTTATTTTTTATCGAATCATCTATAGATCCAAGATACAAACCAAAGACTACGCCCATCGATAAACCTAATTCAACTTTTTTATTTATCATAATATATCCTTAAGTATTATCTGTTTACTTTTTCATCCTCTTAGCTTTCGGTGCATAATCAATCACAACTGTCTTGTAAGTCATCATATATACTTTTCCTTATTCAAGCACAGTATAAAATATACAAGTAAAATCTCCCTTTCCTTTGCTGCAAAACATATGTAAAAATCCCAGCATACCATAACGATATACTGGGATTTCACTTCTAACATTTAAAACAAAGAATTATAGAATACGATTAATATTTCCTTTTACTGCTTCAAGCTCTTTAGAAGCGTTTTCTATATCAAGATTTTTTAATTCCATTAATAGAGCAACTTTAACATCATAATTTGTTTGCACTAATAAGTCGTGTGCTCTTTCTAGAGTACAATGTGTAGCTTCTGTCATAATGTATTCTAGTCTCTTACGCATCTTATCACTTACAGGTGGCACTTTAATCATTAAGTTTTCATACACATTACCAAGCTGAGCCATAGTAATTGTTGTAATCATGTTTAAAATCATTTTTTGGCAAGTACCTGATTTTAATCTTGTAGAACCAGTAATTACTTCTGGTCCACTAACTGCTTCAATTGGATAATCTGCATATTCAGAAACTAATGCACCAGGGTTATTTGTGATACATGCTGATTTTACCCCATGTTCCTTACACCATTTTAATGCACCTATTGCATATGGTGTTCTTCCTGAAGATGATAAAGCAATAACAAAGTCTTTATTAGTAACGTTTCTACTTTCTAAATCTGGTCCTGCATTTTCATCATGATCTTCAGCACTACCATCTGTTTTCATAATATCTGTGAAGTTACCTGCAACAATAGTCACAAATTCATTTGTACATCCAAATGTAGCGTTTGCTTCAAATGCATCTAAAGATCCTAAATATCCTGAATGAGCTGCACCAATAAATACAACTCTTCCACCATTACCAATCGTTCTTACACATTCTTTAATAACTTCATTAACTACTGGCAATACTTTTCTAACAGCAGGAACGCATGCTTCATCCTGCTCATTCATCATTTTTGTAGATTCTTCAATAGACATCTTAGGAAGATTCATTGATGCTGGATTTCTTTCTTCCGTAGTAAGTGTTAATAAATTATCCTTCATTATAAAATTCCTAACGCTCCTAATACTACAGCCACACCAATAAGAAGACCCATAACTTTAATAGCTTTAACTTTCTTATCTTTTAATAAGTATAGAGTACCTAATGTTACTAATAATGGTAATAAATTTAGCCATAGTTTATCTAAGATATCTGTTTGAACAGACATTGGATTACCTTGAATACTGATTGTAAGTGGTGTAGAAATAGATACAAATCCTACAGTCATTGCACCCATAACCATAGCACCCATTGCACTTGCACCTTTAATTACACGTTTAATTAAATTACTTTCTAATACTTTTTGTAATCCTTCTTTACCTAAGTTATAACCAAGCATCCATACATAATATGCAAGTCCTAGCATAATTCCCATCATTAATACTGTATAGATGACAGGTCCAGCAACAGAACCATTAGCGCCTAGAGAAATACCAATTGATAGAAGAATTGGTGTTAATGTACCTTGCCATAAAGTATCACCGATACCTGCAAAAGGTCCCATTAAACCAGTTTTAATACTGTTGATAGCTTCATCAGAAATCGGAGCACCATTCGCTCTTTGTTCTTCCATAGCAATTACTAAGCCATTGATAACACCACCAAAGTGAGGTTCAGTATTATAGAACACCATATGTCTTTGAACAGCTGCTTTATATTCTTCTGGATTATCCGCATATAACTTTTCAATAATTGGATACATAGCATGACAGAAACCTGTTCCAGCTAATCTTTCATAGTTATAGTTTGAATGTGAGAAGAATGTCCATCTCCAGAATGAGTTAACAACATCTTTTTTATCTAGTTTCTTTACTGTATTTGTCATCTTAATTCTCCTCAACTTTCTTATCATCATTCAATGTGTAGAACCATGCAACAATGAAGCCAAGCACTGCAATTACTGTAGTATTTAGTCCTAAGTAAACACTTAGAATAAAGCCTAAAATATAGAATGCCATTGTGTTAGGTCTATTGATTGAACGTAGGTTCATTGCAACACCTAATGCTGGTAAAATGCCACCAATTACTTGTAAAATGTGTAACACTCTTTCAGATAGCATTGAAACAAGTGATACAACATAATCTGCACCGAAGTAAGCACCTAATGTAACTGGAATAACGCACATTAAGAACATAACAATTTGAGGTGGAACTACATGATAGAAACAAACTTTCTTTAAATTTCCTTCTGCAGCAGCTTTATCAGCCATATGTACAAAAGCAACGTCAATTGTCATATGAGCAATCCAAATAGCTGTACCTAACATACCGAATGGAACGGCGATAGAAATAGCTGTAGCAGTATCAACACCACTGCAAATTGCGAATGCTGTACCTAATACACCAGCTAAACCCGGGTCAGATGGAATTGTTCCACCTGCTGAAATATAAGCGATATATGGTAACTGAATAGCTGCACCATAAATAATACCTTCTGTAGGATGTCCCAAAATACATCCAACTAATGTTCCAGCAACTAGTGGTTTCTGGAAAATACTTGCTGAACCAAGTACTGTTGTCCAAGGTGTACCGATATTACCTAAGTAATAAATCACACCCATCAAAAATGCTTGTAATAATGTTATTTGCATGATTCTCTCCCTTTTTTCCTTATATTAATTTCTTTAAATTAATTGCTTGATCTTCTGTAACCATTTGTATTTCAACATCTACTCCATGTTCCATTATTTTTTTGAATGTTTCGATTTCTTCTTCACTCGCTGAGATGTTTCTATACAATGTTTTACGATTCATTGTTGAACCCATACCTCCAAGATTTACTTTTGGTAGAGTAATACCATTTTCAATAAGATTTAGATATGGAGCTGGTGTTTTTGCTAGAATAATTACTTTTTCATCCCCAATTTTACTAACAACATCAACTGATTTTTCAACAGTAGTAACTTCTGTTTTAATGTTCTGCGGAACAAGTGTTTTAATAATCATTGATAAAAACGCATCATTTGCTGTCGCATCATCAATTACTATTATTTTGCTTGCTCCAGTGTAATTAAGCCATGAAGTCATTACTTGTCCATGAATTAAACGATCATCTACTCTTGCTAATACAATTCCCATTTATGTGCTCTCCTTTCTATTGCATTAAACGATCAATTACGTTAAAAATACTTTCTTGTCCAACTTGGATAATTTGTTCAGCTAATTCTTTAGCTGTGATTTCATCATTATTTGACATTAAAGCTTGTAATGTCATTGGAAGATTTACTCCTGAAACAACTGGAATACCCCTCATACCCACTTTTTGAACTGCTTGATTACAAGGTGTTCCTCCAAATAAATCGGATAAAATCAACACTTCTTGATAGCCCTTTTCAATTAATCCATTTACTTCTGTTGTTATCATTTCTCCAAAATGACCTGGTTCACATCCTTCTTCTAAACCTATTGTTCGAATATAATCATGTTTACCAGTAATCATTTCACTTGTCTTTTCTAAAGCTTCTGCAAAAATTGAATGGCTTATTATGACAATTCCTACCATATATTCACCCTTCCTTTCATAAAAAAATGTTTTGGCTATCTACATATTTAATGTAGTTCCAAAACATCATTTTGTTTTTTATTGTTTGTTCACGATATTCGTGCAATTTAGAAAATTTTATCAAGTGTTTCTTTCAATACCGAAATAAAATTCTCGTATGTTTTTTCTCTCGATATCTTTTCTATAGCTTCTTTATTACCCGTCAGTTCTGAAATATACTTCCAAATTTGGAAGGCTTTTGGGTTACCTGTTTCTGTAGATATTAACATTACTATATTTACAGTATGTTCTTCATTCCACTCTAATGCATTATCTAATAAAGCAACAGCAACAAAAGTATCTTCTGTTATTGGATGTAAAGGATGCGGAATCCCAACTCCATTTCCGAAATAAGTTGTGCTTAAGCTTTCTCTTTGCAAAACCAGTTCACCAAACTTGTCATCTAGATGTAACTTTTCTTTTGACATTTGAATTAGTTTTTCGATCAATTCTGTTTTATCAGAATAAGAACCAGTAATAAACAAATCTTTAGAGAACTTCTTAATTAATGCATCTGCACTAGCATAACCATTAATTGCAATATTGATACGATCATAATCTTTTTCAGTTGGAAATAAATCCACTTTGGTAGCTGCACCATTAAAATTATTGTCTTTCTCTGTTGTTAATAATGCATCATATTCTGATAGATTCATTTTGTTTGCTTCGTACGGATAACAAAAATCAATTGTATTAATTTCATTCTTGAACCAAGTTAGAAGTCTTTGTTTTAAAAGAATTGTCTCTGATTTCCTAAGAGATGAAATAATTAATATTTTTTTGCCGGATTCATTAACAGATATGTTATCTAAGCCGTAATTAAAATATAACGTAAAGTATGCTATTTCATCTTCAGATAGTTGAATGTGATATTTTTCCGCCATTAAAGAGCTCAAAAAACTAGCAATATCAAAAGCAAACGGAAATGACAGCTTAATTTCTGATAGCATAATATTTTTTAATTGTTTCTTACTTTCAACTCTTGTTAATAAAGGTAAAAAATGAAGCATTAAAGCAACTTTCAAATCTATCATTTCTCTAAAATCCACATGGAATTCTTGATTAATTCTATCCAATGCGTAATCAATAAATTCATTAATATCTGGTGGTATTTCATATACTGAATCTAATTCTTTTTTACCATGAAGATTAAGTGCAAAATATTTAATTTCATCACTCAAATCAACAGAATTAACAGGTAAAAAATGTTTCATGATTTCTTCAGCCAAACTATATTCTTCAAGAGTTTCTGCATTATCATAAATATGATCATGGATAACAAAACCCGCTTTAATACGTGTTGCCGTAAGTAAAAAATGAATAATCATGCTTTCAAGAATATTTTCGGATACTCTATATTTATGATGTACGCATATTTCAATAAATCCCTCTTTTATCTCATTGATATGCTTAACATATTGATAAAAGGTATCATTAATTTCCGGTTTCACCCAGTATATATTCTCATAAGCAAGACATCTTCTTTTATTAATCTCTGTCCCTTCTGCAATATATCCTTTAGAAAAATCATATATTAGCTTTAAATCATATTTATCAAATATATTTTTTACTTCTTTAATATCTTGATAAAGAGTTGACTCTGACACATTAATTGAATTCATTAATTTAACTTTATTAATGCCTTTTGGATAATTCATCAACGTATAAATAATTGTATTTACTCTTGTTTTTTGATTGTTGAGTTCTTGGTTATCATTAACATTCTTTACTGCTTCTTTAAGTTCTTTATAAGTTAATTCATCTTGATAACTTAACCTATATCCTTTGGATGCAACACTATCAATAGATATATGTTCATTTGTAGATAAAAACTTCTTTATATTATTGATATCACTTTTAACTGTTCGTACACTAACACCTAATTGATCAGCTAAATTTTGAGCAGAATAAAATGTATCATTGCCAGCATCATGCAATAAATCTAATATGATTAATTCTCGTTCAGTTGACATCTACACCTCACATTAAATCTCTATCCTAATTGTAATCATTTATTTTCTTAACATTGATTTTTTTATCAAATTGTCTTTTGTGAAATTGCACGAATATCGTGCAATTTGATACAGTCCATATGATGCAATTAAAAAACGGACATAAAAACTTCTTTTTCAAAGCATATGTCCGTCCACCCTATTCTTTTAGTGATTATCGTTTTGTAACGTCTTTTTCTGTATCAATCTCTAGAAGTTTTTTATTTAATTCATTTTCAATACGAGTAAGTTCTGCTTCAGCAGCTCTTCTCTTTTCTCTTCCATCTTTTTGAATTGCAATAACTTCATCAAGAGTCTTGATAAGTTCTTCATTTGTATGAGTAAGTGTTTCGATATCAACGATACCTCTTTCACTTTCTTTAGCTGTTTCAACAGTAGCCTGGTGAAGTGTTTCAGCATTCTTCTTAAGAAGTTTGTTCGTCATATCGTTAACTTCACGTTCTGCCTGAATAGCTTCTTTAGAATGAGAAATACCAAGAGATAGTACGATTTGATTCTTCCATAGAGGAATTGTATTTACGATTGTACTTTGAATCTTTTCTGTCATTAATGTGTCGTTATTTTGTAATAAACGAATTTGTGGGCCCATTTGTACAGCAACTTGTCTAGTTAATTCAAGGTCATAAATCTTCTTTTCAAAACGATCGCATGCTTGAGATAAATCATTAGCAGCTTGTGCATCTTCTGGTAAACCTGTTTCTTTTGCTTTAGCAATCAGTTTAGGTAATTCATTTTCTCTAACTTCTTGAAGTCTCTTTTTACCAGCAATAATATACATTGATAATTCTTTACTGTTTTGTTGATTTCTTTCATATAGTTGATCAAGTAAAGAAACATCTTTTAATAATTGAATTTGATGATCCTCTAAAATAGACGCAATCTTATCAACATTCTTTTCAGCATTATCATATTTAATCTTGAAGTTGCTAACTTTATCAGCGCCTTTTTTAAAGAAACCAAAAATGCCTTTCTTTTCTTCTTTTTGATTAGGATCAGCATCTTTTAGTTCACCAACCAATTGACCAAGTAAATCACCAATTTCGCCTAAATCTCTAGTTTTAACATTCTTTAATGCAGCGTCACTAAAGTCTGTAATTTTCTTTTGAGCAGCAGAACCATAATTTAAAATGGCATTTGCCTGCATAATATCAATAGTTTCTGAGAAGTCATTAACTTGCTTTTTTTCTGCATCATTTAATTTTGCATCATCAAGCATTTCTTCAATAGTCTTTTGAGGTGCCACTTTCGCAGCTTCCTCTTTCTTTTTCTCAGTTAATTCATTTAATTGTTGTTCTTGTTCAGCACGTGTTTCTTCAGGTGTTAATGTCAATTGAATTGACTGTTCCTGAACTTGTGCTTGGCTATTATTTTCGCTCATATTTCTGTCCTCGCTATATCATTATCAGTATATCACAACTTGGATTTTTTCATTAAACTAGTGAATGTGGGAAATATATTTAGTGTGAACCACTCGGCAACAAGTTACCGAGCTTCTTGCTTCTACCACCACTGCTAGACCACACATAAGTGTTGGCCAGTCTTACACGATGTCCACAAGCGTATTAGTTTGGGCAGTTCCTGCCCTACTGTACGTATTTACTGAAGGATTCAGGCTGTTTCAAGTAGTCTGAGCCCTTCTTTTTTTATATTTAGAGCTGCATTATAATCACGATTCATTGTTAGACCACAATCACAACGCATTGTACGTATTGATAAATCTTTCATCTCTGTATGTACTGTTCCACAATGATTACAGATTTGACTTGATGGAAACCACTTGTCTACTTTGATAAAGTATTTACCTCTGTCATAAAGTTTATACTCAAGCATATTTAGAAATAATCCATATCCATTGTCTAAAGTTGCTTTCCCATTACCAAATCCTTTATTAGACATAGCTTTCATATCAAGACTTTCTACACATACCACATCATACTGATTGGCTATCTCAGTAGATAGTTTGTGCAGATTGTCTATTCTCTGGTTTGTGATATGTCTATGGATTTTGTTCACTTTATGAAGCTGTTTTATGTAGTTGTTAGATTTAGTCTGATTCTTTTTTGAACCAACTTTACGGGAAAGCCTGCGCTGTTCTTTAGCAAGTTTTTTGTGACTTTCTATATAATATTTATGACTAGTTCCTTTTTTGCCATTGCTGTCTGTATATAAACCATCAGAAGCATAGTCCAAACCTAACACATTATCTGATATTGCAACATTATTTATGATTCTATCAAACGTAAATAAGATAGACGCATAATATTTACCATCACTTTCTTGAGATACAGTAACAGACTTGACTGTCCAATCAGCTTCAGGTTGTCTATGAATAACAGCTTTTACTTTACCTATTTTAGGTAATTTGATGTATTTATCATCTATGATAGCTACTGTACCTTTCTGATTGTTGGTAGTATATGATTTTCTGCTATGTTTCGCTGATTTGAATTTAGGAAAACCATTCTGCTTTTTACGTGACCTGTCAAAGCAATTTTTTATTGCACTTTGCAAGTTCAACTGTACATTTGCAAGAGCAAGACTATCTACTTCTTTTAGAAACGGATAGTCTTTTTTATACATGGCAGGTGTTTGCTTACCAAAAGATTTTGTTTCTTCATAACAGGCAATTTTATCTGCAAGCATAAGATTCCATATTTTGCGACAGCAACCGAAAGTTTTTGCAAACATAACAGACTGTTCAGCTGAAGGATATAATCTATACTTAATTGCTTTATTCATAACTGACAGTTCTTTTGCCTTTCTATATACTTGAGAATGTTTTCTTC
>CAJJTI010000007.1 GCA_905194705.1 uncultured Solobacterium sp.
ATAAGAAGTAAGAACCACTTCCACTAGGATCAGTAAACATAATAAGAATTAAATCATAATGTTGTGAAATTGCTGTTTCTTCAAGATATTTCAAGAAATCATCTTTAATCTTGAAATATTCTTCTTCGCTTTTACATTGACTTTGGCCTACAGCAATTCTAGATTCTGCAATTCTGAATTCTTTAAAATCATCATACAGTAATTCTAGATGTGTTTTCTTCAAAATAGAATCAGACGCATTAATGAGTTCTTCTTGTAATGTAATAGCAGATATTTCAGCAATATCACTTAAGTACTCTGCAGTCATTCTATCTTCATCTGTTGTTGTAGGAGAACGCAAACATAAAGTATCAGATATTAATCCACCAAGTAATAATCCTGCCATTTCTTTCGTTAAAGCTATACCATTTTGGCGATATAATCCTGTAATAATTGTACTTGTGCTGCCTACTGTTCTTTCAATAATATTAATTGGATTCATTGTTTCTAAACCACCCATTCTATGATGATCTACAATTTCAACAATCTCACCAAATTCAATATCATTTACAGTCTGCGCTTCTTCATTATGATCAACTAAGATAAACTTCTTTTTATCATAGTGGAATAAATGATAACGAGAAATAGCTGCTATTACTTGATTATTATCATTTAATACAGGATATGTTCTAAATCTTGTTTTAGCTAAGCGATTGCTTACTTCTTCTACTGTTTCTGTATCATGGAAAGAGATAACATCATGTGTTGTTACTTCATCAATAGAAATTGATTCATATATTAATCTTGAACATTCTAACACTGTATGAGCTGTATGAATAATTGATACATGCTTCTCTTTCGCTTTTTCTAAAGTTACACTGTCTACCCAGTCTTCCCCAGAAATAATGATTAAACTTGCTCCATTATCAATCGCAAATCTTTGAACATCAGGATTATTTCTTAAGATAACAATACTGTTTTTATATTCATCTACACTGTCACTCATTGATGGCATGATATGAATTAAACCACTTGTTTTAAATGTATCTTCTTTGTGATAAACCTTAGCTTCTAATACATCAATAATGTTATAAAGCTTTGTACGCTTCATATAGCTTCTTAATGTATCTTCATCTTCTGTCCATAATCTTGTTAAGTCAGAAATAGAAACAATACCAAGTAATCTCTCATTGTTATCGACAACAAATACACCTTTATTTTTTTGAGAGCTTACAGCATCCAATGCTTTACGCATAGTAATACCCGGTGCTACTAAAATTGCTTCATCCTTTTCAATTTCTGCTAATGTGCATTTAGCACTTAACAAAACAGGTGGATGTTTAAAACCATATTTTTTTAATAAAAATTGTGTTTCCTGATTTGCTTTTCCTAAAGCATATGGTAAGGCAGATACTCCTAATTGTTGTTTTAAATTAGCATATGCAATTGCCGAAACAATGCAATCACAGTCAGGATTTTTGTGTCCTATCACATAATAATTTCTCATAAAACTCCTAAAATTAGAAAAGGTAAATTATTTTGCATTAAAAACGTATTTATCTAAACGATCAAATCCTTCTTGAACTCTACTTAAAGGTAATGCAAGATTCATACGAATTCCATATTCTCCATGGAATGGTCTACCATCTTGAATTAGTACACCATAATGATGAGCTGTATCTAAAATATCATCGATTGTTTTGTTATGTTCTTTGCACCATTTTTCACAATCTAAAAATAACATATATGTACCTTGTGGTTTACTTAAAGTAACGCCATCAAAATGCTCAATGATATAGTTATATCCATATTCAACATTAGCCGTTAATACTTCTCTCAATTCATCAACCCACTCATTACCTTCTTCTGTATAAGCACCTATTAATGCATGCATTGATAAAACATTCATTGAATTGTAGTGTGTTAGAGAACTTTCTTTTTCCATTCTTTCACGAATCCACTTGTTATAAACAATGTGATATGCGCCAATTAAACCTGCCAAGTTAAATGTTTTACTTGGAGCATATACGGCAACTGTTCTATTTCTAGCATCTTCACTTACAGATTGCGTAGGAATATGTTTATAGTCACCTAAAATAAGATCAGACCAGATTTCATCTGAAATAACATAAACATCATGTTTCTTATAGATTTCCATTACTTTTTCAAGTTCTTCTTTTTCCCATACTCTTCCTGTTGGATTATGAGGAGAACAGAAAACAGCTGTATGAATCTTATTCTCTACAATTTTCTTTTCCATGTCTTCGTAATTTATACGCCAAACATTATTTTCATCTAAATATAAATCACTTAAAACAATTTTATATCCTGCATTTGTTAATGTCTTTGTAAAACCAATATAAGTAGGTGAATGAAGTAAAACTGCATCCCCTTTTGAACATAGTACATTTAATGCAGTAGAGACACCACCAAGAACACTGTTTTCATAACCAATATGTTCTTTTTCTAGACCTGTAACACCATTTCTATCTTCATGCCATTTAATAATCGCATTAAAGTATGCTGGATTGCCCTTATCAAAGTAACCAAATGCTGGATGTTTAGCTCTTTCAATTAATGCATCTGTAATTGTTGGCACAGTTGGAAAGTTCATATCTGCAACCCACATAGGGATAATGTCAAACCCTTCTGCTAACTCAAATTTCCCTAGCATGTCTCCTGGTTCAACGGCAATTGAATCTTTACCTTTTCTGTCCATAATTGAAGTAAAATCGTATTTCATTATCTTTCTCCTTATATACCCGCTTCATTCAATACACGTATAATATTTTTATATGCTATTTTCTCAATATCACCTGTTGAAAATCCTCTACGTATTAATTCATCAAATAGTTTATTAGAGTCACATGGTCCTTTCATTTCAAAGTTTCCATGCGTACCATCAATATCTGTACCAATGGCACATACTTCTATGCCCGCAATTTCTTTTTCATGTTCAATCATGTCACAAAGTCTAGAAATCTTACTATCTTTATTTCCTCTTGTATCATCCAAAAATTCAGGACATATATTAATTCCCATAACCCCACCTTTTTCATGTAGTTTAAGTATCATATCATCCGTCATGTTACGGCTATGATTGCATAGAGCTCTAGCATTAGAATGTGTTGCAATAAAAGGAACTTTACTTAGTTTATAAACATCATAAAACCCACCATCAGATAAATGGCTGACATCTACTAACATTCCTATTTCCTGCATATGTTTAACTGCTTCTTTACCAAAATCTTTTAATCCCTTTTGCATAATTTCAGGATCTTTACTATTTGGATAACCAAAGCAATTTTCATAGTTCCATGTTAAGCTAAGTGCTCTAACTCCTAGAGAATAGAAGTAGTCTAATTTCTTCATATCTCCTTGTACTGCTACACCATCTTCCATTGTTAAAATAGCACTAACCTTATGGCTTGCATAATTATTTAAAATATCTTTAGCATTTGTTGCTTTAGCTAAAACATCAGCGTGTTTTTGAATTGTATGATTAAAAATAGAAGCACACTTATCGATATATTCATCATCACCTTTATACTCTTTCTTATAGTGTGCATACTCTTTTTCAGAAGGAACAAATATCGCAAAAAACTGTGCCATCATTCCACTTTCAATCATTCTACTAATATCTAAATCAAATTCAGGACACATAAAAAGGTCATCTTTATCTCTAAAATATGCTCTCATTAATGTGTCACAATGCATGTCTATCGTTTTACAATTATCTTCGTTATTCATATGTATGTATTATCGCATATTTTCATACAAACTGTTAGGACATAATTAGTTCACATAATTAATGAATCCTTTATTCTTTAACTATTTTTATTGGTAGTTTTATAATGCTATTATGTGTAAATTACGTAATTCTGATTCGAAGGAGCTTATTTTAGAAGCAATCCGTATGGCTTGGCCTGCCGTACTAGAAAGTTTTTTTGTTGCCTTAGCAGGTATGATTGATACGATGATGGTTAGTACGCTTGGAACATATGCTGTTGCTGCAGTCGGTCTAACTACCCAACCTAAATTTATTGCCTTAGCTTTATTTTTATCCAGTAATATTGCAGTTAATGCTTTAGCAGCTAGACGTTTTGGACAAAAGAATAGAGAAAACGCCAACAAAATTTTATATACCGCTATTGTATTCGTCATTATTTCAGCTGTTATTATTTCCACTGTTACATTTATTGGTGCTGATCAAATTATTAAATGGTGTGGTTCAAATGCTGATACACATGAAGCTGGTGTAACTTACTTCCGTGTCATTCAAGCAGGTATGATATTCAATGTACTATCTTTAGTCATTAACGCTGCTCAAAGAGGATGTGGAAACACCCAAATTGCCATGACTACAAATGTTACATCAAGTATTGTTAATATCGTTTTCAACTATTTATTAATTGGCGGTAACTTTGGTTTCCCTCGTTTAGGTATGTTTGGTGCTTCTCTTGCTACAGTTCTTGGTACTGTAGTTGCATGTATCATGAGTATCATTTCTATTAGTAAAAATGATTGTTTCTTATCCATTCCATATATTATCAAGCATAAAATTAAACCTGGCTTTGATGCTTTCAGAAGTATTATTTCTTTAAGTTTTAATTTATTGTTAGAAAATATCGCTATGCGTATTGGCTTCTTAACAACTTCAATTATTGCCGCAAAACTTGGTACAGATGCTTTCGCTGCTCATCAAGTAGGTATGAACTTGTTATCTCTAGCCTTCTCATTAGGTGATGGAATGCAGGTAGCTGCAGTTGCCTTAATTGGTAGAAGTCTTGGTGAAAAAGACACTGAAAAAGCAAAGCATTATGGAAATATCTGTCAAAAGATTGGTTTTATCATTTCTATTGTTCTAGCAGTAATTATGTTCTTCTTTGGTAGAGAAATCTTCTCCTTATTCTTTAGTAAAGCAGATATCTTAGACATGGGTGTATTAATCTCTAGATTTATCATGATTATCGTTTTATTCCAGGTATCACAAATTATTTTTGCAGGATGCTTAAGAGGTGCTGGAGATATTAAATATTGTTTATGGGCTTCTTTAATCTCCGTAACAATCATTCGAACACTTGTTACCTGGTCTTTAGCCGGTGGTATTTTAAATCTAGGATTAAGCGGTATCTGGATTGGTGTATTAAGTGATCAGCTTTCTAGATTTATCTTCTTATCTATTCGTTTTAGAGAAGGAAAGTGGACGGAAATTGCAATATGATTAAAGTAATTGTCAGTGACATGGATGGCACTTTATTTAAGGACCACAAAGAAACAATTTTTAATTTATCTGATAGAAATGAAAAAGCTTTATCTAATATCCAAAAGACTAATGTAGCATTCTATGTTGCTAGTGGCAGAATGTATTCCTATGGCAAAAAAATATTAGAAGATCATGGCTTTAAAGATATTGTATGTTCTGGTTTTAATGGTGCAGATATATATGATAATGGTAATTTCCCATCTCGATATAACTTAGATGTAAATATTATTAAAGATATCATCCAATTAATTGATAGTAAGTATGATTATGCTTTTTTACAAGTTCAAACATTAGATTGTTTAAGAATATTCAATAATCCTGATTTACCTGAATTAGATAAATATTGTAAAAATCATAAACTATATAAAATTGATCAGGTTTCAGAAAAGACAATTAATGAATTTTTAGAAACTTCTAATACAGATAAGATTGGTAAATTCTCTATCATATTAAAAAATAGTGCTGATGGCTTAAATGCCTTCAATGAAATAAAAGGTTTTGTAAAAGACACTTGTTTTGTGACAATGAGCAATTCAAGAACAATTGAAATTTGTAATAAAGACGCTAATAAAGGTGTATTTATTCAATATTTATTAAATCATTATCATTATACAAAAGATGAAATAGCTGTAATTGGTGATGCTTTAAATGATGGCGCAATGTTTCCGTATGTAACACATTCGTTTGCTATGGAATCAGGTAATGAAGAAATTAAAAGAAAAGCAAAATACATTGTTAAAGATGTTGCCGAATGTATTGATATCTGTCTAAATATAATTAAATAATTGATAGTTTTCTTACGAAAACTTGTATGAATCAAGAGTAGAATTGATATACTTAAATTATGGAATTTGATTCTCTCTCATTTATATTATTAATGCTTCCTGCATTTATTTTACTCATGTATTTTATTCAATCTAATAAAATACGTAATTTAATCATTTTATTGTTTTCTTTTTATTTTTATTTAATGACTGACATCACTGGATCATTCATTCTTTTTACAGTCATTTTAATTACTTATCTATTTTCTAAATTTGTCGAACATAATAAAAAAGCTTATATATGCTACTTAATTATCGTTACTGCAATACTTACATTTTTTAAATATGGAAACTATATATTATCTTCTTTTGAAACAATGAATGTGAATAAAATAATCATGCCCGTTGGAATCAGTTTCTTTATTTTCACAAGTATTGCCTATATCAGTGATATTTATTATGAAAAGATTGAAGCAGATAATAATTTTATTCATATCTTCACTTTCTTAACATTCTTTCCAACGATTGTTTCTGGTCCTATTTTAAGATATTCTTCTTTTTCTAAGTATTTAAAAAAGAAAGAGATTACAGCTCAATCAATTGCAATTGGTTTTAGAAGATTTACTGTTGGTCTTGCAAAAAAAGTAATTATCGCTAACCAGTTATCAACACTTGTAAATGCGGCATTTGATATCCATTGCAAGTTATCTACACCACTTGCCTGGCTTAGTTCAATTGCTTTTATGTTACAACTATATTATGACTTTTCAGGCTATAGTGATATGGCAATTGGTATTGGCACAATGATTGGTTTTGAAATTCCTGAAAACTTCAATTATCCATATTCCTCTCATTCCATTCAAGAATTTTGGCAAAGATGGCACATGTCTCTTGGTTCGTGGTTTAAAGATTATGTATATATTCCTCTAGGTGGTAATCGTGTGAGCAAAGTTCGCTGGATGATTAATACCATGATTGTCTGGGCGTTAACCGGTTTATGGCATGGTTCTACATCTAATTACTTCTTATGGGGAATTTGGAATGGTATCTTAATTATTCTCTACAAAATATTTCTTAAAAACAAAAAAATCCCTGGAATATTATCCTGGTTAATGACACAGTTTTCTGTACTAATTGGTTTTACAATATTCCGTACAATTAATCTCTCACATTTAAAACTATATTTATCTGCTCTAATTGGTAAAGCTGCCCCATTTTCTTTACTCTATATCAAACAACTGGATATTGTATATTTGTGGTTATGTTTGTTACTTGGAATTTTATTTGAAGTTCCTGCTATAAATAAAAAAATACAAACTTTGTTAAATAAGATTCTATTTTTATATGAAATTGTTATTCTATTTCTATTATTTATATGTGTAATCTTTATTATTTGTGGTTCTTATTCATCATTTATTTATGCGGGGTTCTGATATATGATACATCGTTTTTATATTCTATTAATGCTTATCATGTTTATTGTTGGTAGCAGTATCATTGCCATTTCTCCAACAATAGAAATGTCTAAAATTGAAAAAAGAACTCTATTTAAAAGAGAAGATTTTAAAATGAATACAGAAATAGATAAACAAGTTAATTCTATTCTTAAAGATCAGTTCTATTCACGAGAAAATCTAATTAAAATCTATTACAAAACTAAACTATTATGCAATAAAGTTCCTTATAAAATGCTATCAGGAATGAAAAAAATTAAAAGTGACATTGATACTGGAGTTGTATATTTAGCTAATAATGTCATAGATTTAGGTGAAGGATATTTAATGAATAATGTATTAACTTATGCTGAAGATAAAGCAAATGAAGTTCAGCAAAGAGGATACAACATAAATGAAATATCTCTTTTATATCCTGATATTTCTTTCTATGTTTATTTTCCAACACGTATTGAAGAAACTTTAAATATCGAAGATACCAACTATGGTCTAAATTATCGTTATCTATTCTTGCAGCAGTTGAATGATTCTATTAAAACTGATGCATTAAAGATAGACTCAATAGAAGAGTATAAAAATTATTTTTACAAATCTGATTTCCATTGGAATGCAAGAGGAGCATATCGCGCATATTCTGATATTATTAGCTTAATTAAGAAGGACTATGATATTGATTCACCAAAAAAAATCAAAAACGAGCTATTCTATGAATCTTTATGGCATGGTAATATATCTGGTTTAATTGGTCAAATCACTAAAGAAGATAATATAACAGATATCGAATTAAAAGATATTGGTAACTATTCGTTCTATATAAATGATGAATTAAGTGATTACGGAACTCACAAAGAGATCTATAAAGATTCTGGTAATCCAACAAGTTATTCTGATTATGACTATTACTATGGTGACAATGTGTTTGAAAAAAGATTTGAATTTCATGATTCATCAAAACCAAATATGTTAGTATTCCGTGATTCTTTATGCAATGTTAACGAAGAATGGATTGCTTCACATTTTAATACAACTGTATTCATTGATTTAAGACTTAATGATGATTCATTTCATTTAGAAGATTATATTAAAAAATATTCTATAGATATTGTTCTCGTAACAGAAATATATTCTAATTTATATTTCAACGGCAACATGTTTATACCGACTGATTAGATAGTTAATCAGTCTTTTTTGATCAGTTAAAGTATATTGTGCACAAAAAAAGCGCTATAGATTGCTCCATAGCGTTTTCATTTTGTTTTTAGCTAAGACTTATTTCTTAGTTGTTTTTTTAGCACAAGCTTTTTTAGCAGGCTTTTTGTCAGCAGAGATGCTCTTAACATTGTAGAAAGCTTTTCTTCCTTTGTATTGAGCAACTGAACCTAATTCTTCTTCAATTCTCATTAATTGGTTGTATTTAGCAATACGGTCTGTACGGCTCATAGAACCAGTCTTGATTTGTCCTGCATTTACACCAACTACAAGATCTGCAATTGTTGTATCTTCAGATTCACCAGAACGGTGAGAAACTACTGCTGTATAACCAGCTTCTTTAGCCATTTCGATAGCATCGAATGTTTCTGTTAATGTACCGATTTGGTTTAGTTTGATTAATACTGCGTTAGCAACACCTAGGTCAATACCCTTACGGATGAATGTTGTGTTTGTAACGAATAGGTCATCACCAACTAATTGGATTCTGTCGCCTAAACGTTCTGTTAATAGTTTCCAACCATCCCAATCGTTTTCAGCTAAGCCGTCTTCGATTGAAACGATAGGATATTTGTCACACCATTTTTCATATAGGTCAACCATTTCAGCACTTGTCTTTTCGCCTTCACCAGAACGTTTTAGAACGTACATCTTCTTGTCTTCATCATAGAATTCACTTGAAGCTGGGTCCATAGCAAATGCAATGTCATCACCTAGTTTGTAACCAGCAGCTTTAACTGCTTCAGCCATTAATTCTAATGGTCCTTCATTACCTAGTTTTTCTAGTGGTCCATCGTTACCTTCAATTGTTGATGGAGCGTATCCACCTTCATCACCAACACTTGTGTTGTAACCATAACCCTTTAATACTTTCTTTAATGCGTGGAATACTTCAGCACCCATACGGATTGCTTCGTGGAAGTCTTTTGCACCAACTGGCATAATCATGTATTCTTGGCAGTCAGCTGCAGAGTCAGCGTGTTTACCACCGTTCATAACATTCATCATTGGAACAGGAAGAACTTTAGCGTTAGGGCCACCTAAATATTTGTATAGAGGTAATCCACAAGAATCAGCTGCTGCTCTAGCTACTGCAAGAGATACAGCTAATGTAGCGTTAGCACCTAATACACTCTTGAATTCTGTGCCATCGATAGCTAGCATTGTTTCATCGATTCCAACTTGGTCTGTAACTTCCATACCAATTAATTTTGGAGCGATTACTTCATTAACGTTCTTAACAGCTTTTAAAACGCCTTGTCCACCAAAACGTTTTTTGTCACCATCACGAAGTTCAACAGCTTCACGTTCACCAGTAGAAGCACCAGATGGAACGATAGCACGTCCAACTGCACCACTTTCAGTAACTACTTCACATTCAACTGTTGGGTTACCACGAGAATCGATAACTTCACGAGCATAAACAGCTGCAATATAATCTGCAAAATAATTCATTGTAATCTTTTTCCTCCTTGATTACTTATTTCTATCTGTTCAAGAGAATATTCTCTTAATCAGTCTCTTGTTGCGTCGATAATTTCAATAAATGAATCGACTTTTAAACTTGCTCCACCAATAAGAGCACCATCAATATCTTCACAAGCCATGTATTCTTTAATGTTTGTAGGTTTTACACTTCCACCATATTGAATACGTACTTCTTCAGCTGTATTTTCATCATATAATGCTTTAACTGTATCACGAACTAACTTACAGCAGTTTTCTGCGATTGTTTGGTCAGCTGATTTACCTGTACCAATAGCCCAGATAGGTTCATAAGCGATAACCATACGGCTAACTTCATCAGCTGTTAAACCTTCTAGAGAACCTTTTAATTGTTCTTCAATAACGTTAGCTGTTTTACCTGCATCATATTCAGCTTCTGTTTCACCAATACATAGAATTGGAACAATATTGCTTGCAAATAAACGTTTTGCTTTTAATGCACAAGCATGATTTGTTTCATTGTAATATGTACGTCTTTCAGAGTGTCCAATAATGCAGTATGTGATACCTATTTCTTCTAACATTGGAACACTTACTTCACCAGTAAATGCACCACTGTCTTTTTCGTTACAGTTTTCAGCAGCAACAATTAAATGTTTTGCATTTTTAACACATACGTCAACACATGTAAATGGAGCAGCAATACCATAATCTGCTTTTTCTTCGCCTGTTAAATGAGCTTCAACACCATTCATGAATGTTTCAGCTTCACTGCGAAGTTTATTCATTTTCCAGTTGCCGACAATAATAGGTTTTCTCATTAACTTATTTCTCCTCAATTACATCTACACCAGGTAAACCTTTGCCTTCTAAGAATTCTAGAGAAGCACCACCACCTGTAGAAACGTGGCTTACTTTGTCAGCATAACCTAGTTGTTTAATAGCAGCAGCACTATCACCACCACCAATAATTGTTGTTCCGTCGCATTCAGCTAATGCTTTAGCAACAGCCTTTGTACCAGCAGCTAATGTTGGATTTTCGAATACACCCATTGGTCCATTCCAAACAACAGTCTTTGCACTCTTAACAACTTCAGCAAATAGTTCAGCTGTCTTAGGTCCAATATCTAAACCTTCTTTATCAGCAGGAATATCATCGCTAGATACAACTTCTGTTTCGATTGGTCCATCAATTGGATCAGGGAAGCTACTAGCAACTACAGTATCAATAGGAAGTAATAACTTCTTACCTAACTTGTCTGCTTTTTCCATCATTTCTTTGCAGTAATCAAGCTTTGTATCATCAACTAGTGATTTACCAACTTCCTTGCCTTGAGCCTTTAAGAAAGTATAAGCCATACCACCACCGATAATTAATGTATCGCATTTTTCTAATAAGTTAGAAATAACTGCTAGCTTATCAGCTACTTTAGCTCCACCTAGAATACCAACGAATGGTCTAACTGGATTTTCAACAGCGTCACCTAAGAACTTTAATTCTTTTTCAATTAAGAAACCAACAGCACTTGGTAAGTATGTTGGAATACCTACAGTACTTGCATGAGCTCTGTGTACAGAACCGAATGCATCTGAAACATATAATTCACCAAGTGAAGCCCAGTATTTGCCTAGTTCTTCATCATTCTTTGATTCACCCTTTTCATAACGAGTGTTTTGCATCAATAGAACTTCACCATCTTTTAATTCACTTACAGCTTTTTCTAATTCAGCGCCTCTAGTTGCATCAACAAATACAACTTTTGTTCCTTCAAGCTTTTCTTGAAGTCTCTTAGCAACAGGTGCCATATTGTTCTTCTTCTTAGCAGCTGCGATTTCCTCATCAGTTTTCTTGTAATCAATCTTACCTAGATGAGATAGTAAGATTACTCTTGCACCATGTTCTACTAAATATTTAATAGTTGGTAGTGCAGCAACAATACGATTATCATCAGTAATTTCACCATTCTTTAATGGTACGTTGAAGTCAACTCTGACAATAACTTTCTTTCCAGTTACATCTAAATCAGTAACTAATTTTTTAGCCATTTGAATTATCCTCCTTATAGCACAATAATTATATCACTCAAGAAACATGTGAGTAAACGAACAAACATTATTTTGTGGCTCATTTATGCAGTTTTTATAATTTGTCGTTTAAAAAGGATATACCCAAAATAGATATATCCTTCATAAATTAATCCCAATTCGTCAATTGATAATAGAGTTGCTCATAAATAGCAGCACTCTTATTCCAACTTACATCAGTATCTAATGCATTTTTTACTAATGAATTCCAAGCTTCACGATTGTCGTTATATTGTTCTAAGGCATATAGAATTGTATTCATCATATCCCCAGCATAAGAGCCATGAAAGCTGAAACCATTACCTTCACCTGTATAACGGTTATATGGTTTAACTGTATCTTTCAAACCACCAGTTTCTCTAACAAGTGGTAATGCTCCATAATGCATGGCAATTAATTGACCAATCCCACATGGTTCATATAAAGAAGGCATTAAGAATAAGTCACATCCTGCATAAATACGGTGAGCTAGTTCTTCATTATATCCACAATAATAAACAGCTTTTCCTTTATATTCACTTTCAAGCCACTTAAATGCATTTTCAGCAGCCATTTCTCCAGTTCCTAAAATAACAAATTGAATACCTAAATTCATCATTTCGGCCATTTTCTCAGTGATTAAATATACACCCTTTTGATTAGTCAATCTTGAAACGATACCAATCATGCAGGAATCTGAATCTTCATCTAAGCCAAGTTCTTTTTGTAAAGCAAGTTTATTAGCAGCTTTCCCTTCAAAGACTGTTTCTGCATCAAAGTTTTTAGCTAATAGTTTATCTGTACTTGGATTCCATGTGACTGTATCAATACCATTAATAATTCCCCAAAGATCTTCTCTTCTGTAACGCAACATTGAATCCATTCTTTCGCCATATGTTTCCGTTAGAATTTCAGCAGAATATGTTGGTGAAACAGTAGTAATCTTGTCTGCATATACAATGGCTGCTTTCATAAAACTGATACCATCATCAAAACGTACAGAACCATTTTCAAAATAGTAATGAGATAAACCAAGACAACCTTCCAGCATATCTTTACCAAAGTTACCCTGGAAAGCTAAGTTATGAATTGTATAAACATGCTTAATATTTTGATAGCGATAATCATTAGCATATAATGCATGACACATTAAAGGTAACATACCCGTCTGCCAGTCATTTTCATGCATGATATTTGGCCACCAGTTTACATATTTAATCATTTCTAATACAGCTTTTTGGAAGAAAGCAAATCTTTCTCCATCATCGCCATATCCATATAGACCATCTCTTTCAAAATAGCCCTGATGTTCTACAAAATAGTAAATTACACCATCAACATCACATGAATAATATGTAGCAGGTTGACGAATCCAACCAGAAATAACTTCAATTGTGCCAATACGAGTTAATTTGTCGTAATGTTTTTCAATAATCTTTTTATAAAGAGGTAAAACTACACGAACATCATGTCCTCTTTCCTGTAAAGATTTTGGAAGACTGCCAATAACATCTGCTAGTCCACCAGTTTTAATAAATGGTAATCCTTCACCTGCAACAAATAGAATTGATCTTCTCATATTAACACCTAAATTCTATCTCTACGTTTAACGTAAACAGGAGAATCTTCACTACCTACTAATTTCTTAATATGATGTACAATTGCATATTTATCTACGACAACATATTCAAGTTTAGCGTCTTTATCAATAACCGCATCTGTCATAATGATTGAATCTTTAACATATGCGCCTTCTTTAATTGTGACATTACGTCCAATAATAGAACCTTCTACAGTTCCTTCAATCAAGCATCCATTAGCGATAATACTTTCTTTAACACATGCATCACTTGTATATCTTGTAGGACTTGAGTCATTTGTTTGGGTATAGATAGGTCTATCTTCTTTAAATAACGCTTCGGCATTATTTAAATTCTTAAGCTCCATTGCTACCTTGTAGAATGCTGATAATGAATCAATACATGCTACATAACCTCTAACACCATAGCCTTTAATCACAAGTTCATTTACCTGATCATGTAAAATATCTTTAAACCAGTATAATGAAGAAACACTAGTAGCTTGTTTAATTAATTGAATAAATAATGCTTTGGAAAGAATGTAAGCTTCCATAGAAACTTGTCTATTCTTACTCTTACCACGATTTTTTTCAAAAGATAAGATTCTCTTTTCTTTATCCATTTGGATAACATCGCAACTTAAGAATTTTGTTTTTGCATCATTTGTTGACGTATATAAAACAGTAATATCTGCACCTGATTCAACATGTGCATTAAAAGCTTCATTAAAGTCAAAGTTATATACAAAATAACTTGGTGCAACTAATACATAAGGATTTGGATCTTCCTCAATGTATTGCATATTTAACATAAAGTTAGCAATATCTGTATTATATACAGGAGATGAGAATGGTTTTTCACCATATAAAATACGTAATTTTCCACGTTTAGAGTTAATGTTATACATTGATCCATCACCTAAGTGATCAAACAAGTTACGTGGTTTTTCTTTACAGTATACATGTACATTATCGATACCACTATTAGTCATATTACTTAAAATAACATCGATAATACGATATCTTCCCATAAAGGAAACTGCAGGTACTGGACGATAATCTCCTAGTCCATCAATTTTTACACTATCATCTTCAAAGTTGACAATTCCTAGTACTTTCATATTCTCCACCCCTATTTCGTATTCTTAGCAACAAGTAAAATATGTTCGCTATTATTGTCGCCAACTTTAACACCAGCACCGATTTCAACATTATCAGCGACGATACAACGTGTAACCATAGCACCTTCTCCAATATGAGCTCCTGGCATAATTACACTGTCCACAACCTTAGCACCTTTACCAATTGTACAGTTTGAGCCAAGGACTGAATGTCTAACATCACCAAATACTTTTACTCCTTGTGTAATGTAGCAGTTTTCAACACTACCTTCACTGCCTACATATTGAGGTACTGCATTTTTATTTTCTGTATAAATCTTCCATCCAGAATCAGATAAATCTAATTCATCTTCTTCAAGCAAGTCCATATTTGCTTTCCAAAGAGAATCAATTGTTCCTACATCTTTCCAATATCCCTTAAATCTATAAGCAAATAAATTCTTGCCATCATTCAAGTATGCTGGAATAATATCTTTACCAAAGTCATGGTTGCTTTCAGCATTCTTTAAATCAGCTACTAAGTATTTTCTTAATGTCTTGTAGTTGAAGATATAAATACCCATACTAGCTAAATTACTCTTAGGTTTAGCTGGTTTTTCTTCAAATTCAACAATCTTGTCATTTTCGTTTGTATTCATAATACCGAAACGACTTGCTTCACGAAGTGGTACTTCAAGAACAGCAATTGTTGCATCAGCGTTATTTGCCTTATGAGCCTCAAGCATCTTCTCATAATTCATCTTATAAATATGGTCACCAGATAATATTAAAATATACTCTGGATCCAAAGTATCTAAGAAGTCAATATTTTGTGTGATGGCATCAGCTGTTCCTTTATATACATCTAGACCTCTTTGGTCTTTTTCACGTGGTGTTAATACATATACACCACCATCTTGTACATCTAAGCCCCAGTTTGATTCCTTTGCAACATAAGCGTTAAGTAAAACAGATTCATATTGTGTTAAAACACCAACAGTAGATATGCCTGAGTTAGCACAGTTACTGAGAGGGAAATCGATGATACGATACTTTCCACCGAAATGTACCGCAGGCTTCGCTACTTTCTTAGTTAATTCAAAAAGTCGGGTACCCCTACCACCCGCAAGAATCATAGCGACCATATTATTAGATCTCATTAAATTATTCCTCCTAAACAAATGCGATTTAATTTGTATACGCTTTCATTATACTCCTTTTTCTTTAATATTACTATAAATTCCGTATCTGCCAGTCTATTGTTTCTTCACTATTCATACACAAAAAGTCATTTGCTGTTTTAAAATGACCACAGCCAAAGAAACCATTATATGCACTTAATGGTGAAGGATGTGCTGCTTCTAAAACCAAATGTTTTGATGTATCAATTAGTTTAGCTTTATTTCTTGCATTTCTTCCCCAAAGTAAGAAAACAACTGGTTTATTTCTATCACTGATATGCTTGATAGCGTGATCCGTGAAAGTTTCCCATCCTTTATTTGCATGCGATAAAGGATGAGAATCTTCTACTGTCAGTGTTGCGTTTAATAAGAATACACCCTGCTTTGCCCAGGGCATCAAATAACCATTATTGGGTATATAGCATCCATATTCATTTTGTAATTCTTTATAAATATTTAATAGACTTGGTGGAATCTTGACTCCTGGATTTACCGAGAAGCACATTCCATGTGCCTGTCCTTTTTGATGATATGGATCCTGTCCAAGAATAACTACTTTAATATCTTCATAATCGGTATTTTCAAAAGCACTGAACACCTGTGATTTAGGTGGATAAATGTTTTTTGTTAAATATTCGTTATGAATAAAAGTTGATAACTCTTTGAAATATGGCTGTTCAAATTCTTGATGAAGCCAATTTGTCCAATGATTTTGTACCAAATCATTCACCTTCTTTTTTCTTTGCACGTATGATGAAAATAATTAATCCTACAAGTACCACTACCCCACCAATAGCTGCATAAGTCTTCCAATCAGTTTTCTTGTCTTCTCTAATTGCTGGATCTATGTAGTTAGGGTCTGACGAGGATTCTTGACGATTAATCAATGCATTTAAATAATCATATAAATTGTCATATTCTTCTGGCACTTCAAAACCTTTTAATGTAATGAAGTTATCAATATCATTTTCTACAGTTTCAAAAGGTCTAGGACCATAAGTTAATAAAATGGTATCAAAAGTTGTTTCGTTGAACTTTTCACCTAATGCTTCAGATGTTTTTCCACGTAATTTATGGAATTTCATCATACCAATACCATAAGGAAGTATTTGTCCAGCTCTTTCCACAACAAAATCAAACAATGGTTCTGCTAGTGCATCTCCATCAAGACCGATATCATTTAATTTGTTATTTAATTCTTCACTTGTCCAGCCTTCACCATTTACACCTAAATCCGCATAAGCATTAATTGCATAACCTAAAGCTGTATCAAAGAATGCATATTGTCCAACTTCATAACTTTCGGGACTGTTTAAATATTCATCACATTCAGCATACATTGCCCATCCTTCTGTATAGCCAATCATTGAAGTAACAGTACGAATTGGATGAGGGTTTGTTGCATAGTACCATGTAGTTTGATATAAGTGACCAGGGAAGCCTTCATGAGCCAAAGTACCATAAAGCTGTAAGTCATCTTCACCAACTGTTTCACCATTAATGCGAATTACATTATGTTTATAGTCATCCATTGGTGGATTTAAGTAATATGCTAAGATTGAATCATTTGCTACACTTTCATCAAGATATGAACAAATATAAGTTACATCTGGTCCTTTAGGATATTCAGACATATGTTCTTGTAAATAAGCTAATGTGTCTTCTACACTTCCAATAGAAAAATCTGATTGATCATATTTCGTATCAATGTCTTGATCCATAGAATATAAAACAATATAAATATCAATCAATGAAGAAATATAATCTTCACACTCTGCTATTAATTCATCAATTGTTTCATTTGTACTGGTTTTACTTTGAACTAATGCTTGATAATAAGCTTTTCCATTAGGATAGTTTGCTAAGCTTCCTTCATATTTTGCACTGCCTCTTAATTTTTCAAGTTCAACAGATACATTATCATATGCAGGAAGAACATCATTTAAAACAATCTCTTTGTTTTTTTTCTTATAGTTTTCTTTTTCTGCATCTGTTAAGCCATCAAACGCATCAACACTTTCATCAAAAACACAAATTAAAGCATTGTTATCTTTTTTATTTGTAAAATCAGAAATCCATTCTTTAGCCTCATCTAATAACGAATCACTTAAGAAATATCCATTTGATGCCTGATACTCTGTTAACTCAATTGCATCTTCTAAATAATCACTTACAGAGCTTAATACATCTAGATAATCTTCAAAATCTTCTTTTTCATAGAATGTAAATTCCGTAAGATTTGTAATAATATTATCTAATATTCCTGTATAAGGATTAAAACAAGCATCAAATAATGGATAGCTGTTTAAAGCGATACTATCTTCTAACGCTTTCTTATATGTATCATAATCATGTTGTTGATTGACACTTAAAGTATTATAGTCAAATGATTTTAATTTAGATAAAGCTTCTTGGTTTGTTTGAACAGCTTCTTTATAACTTTCTAAAGAAGCATCTCCAAACTCTCTATCCGGTTTTTCTATTCCTAAAGATTTGTAATCTTTTACAGAATAATGCATTGTCAAATAGTCTGATTCCATTGTATCGATAAATTCCTGATCCATGAATTTAGTAAATTCTTTGTTTTCAGGATCTTCATCAGCATAAACTGGAACATACACAAATAATGTACAGATACTCAAAACAGTTAGAAATAGTTTTTTCATAGGTATACCGCCTTCTTCTTTAATATAACAATACTACATAAAGGTAGTTGAATAACAGTGAAATATCCTTGCAAACTATGACCAGTGCTATCAAATACGACTTCCCATTCATCATTAAATTCATACTGATGATGCTCTAATGAAGGGTTAACCATAATTTTCAGTATTTCATTTTCATCTCTTGTCTCGTAGAATAAGATACCTTCATCTTTTATTTCAAAACGAACTCTTTCTTCAATGAGTTTCTTTGTTCTTAGTCTTAAAGAAGGATGTTCTTTTCTAAAGGCAATACATTTTTTTGTATAGTTTAAAACATCTTCATATTTTTCAATTCTCTCAAAATGCATTCCATTTACATCATCTCCTGCATTATAAGAATCTTTAATATTATTTTTTGTTGCACAAAATTCCATACCGGCATGAATAAATGGAATACCCTGTGCAAATAAAGTAAAGGCAATCATCATTTTTTGTCGTTGCATTCTTAGTGCATTACTTTCACCATAGCAGCAATTATGCATCTTATCCCAACATGTTAAATTATCATGTGTTTCTAGTGCATTAACCGATTTAGTAGGACTGTCAAAACGCAAGTAATATGGATCACTTAAAGTATTAGCAGATAATACACTGCAAGCACTAAATGCTTTACTTAAATCACCTGTTAAATAGCCTTTATTAGAGCTTAGATATCCACCATCAACTCCACGTAATTCATCTCTGAAAGTATCATTAAAATGAGCAATATTATCCATCTGATACTGATTGAAAATTCTCGCTTTTTCTTCTGGTCCTAAAGCTGTTGGTAAATCCCAACCTTCACCATAAATCATGATATTACTTTTTAATTTTCTTAATTCTTTGTCGATAATATTCATTGTATCGACATCTAAAATCCCCATTAAGTCAAAACGATATCCGTCTACGTTATATAAATTTAATAATGTTTTTAAAGCCACTATAAACAAATGTTTTACCATTGGTTGTCTAGATTCTATATCATTACCACAATATGAACCATTACTTAATAAATCCCACTCCCCATAACGGAAATAATAATATGGCACCACATTTTCTAAAGGATTATTTGAAGAATCATACATGTGATTATATACAACATCTAGATTCACTCTGATACCTGCATCATGATATTCCTTCACTAATTTTTTAAATTCTATCATTCGTGAATAAGGATCTTTAGGGTTTAAAGAATAGGAACCTTCTAAAGCGATAAATTGTGCAGAATCATATCCCCAGTTATAGTTAGTTTTAGGATATATTTCATCCACTGTTGCATAATCTAAAACAGGTTGTAATTGAATATGAGTGATACCAAGAGAAGCAATATGATCCATTCCTGTAGGATAATCTCTATACTTTGTATTTTTTTCATATGCACCAACATATTTACTGGCATTTTTCATTCCACTTGTTTTAATACTGGAAATATCTCTTACATTGCATTCATAAATAATTGCATCACAAACATTATCAAAAGGTGGTAACTTGGCGTTATCACAAATTGATGTAATTTTCGTTGTATCAATTACAGCACTATGTCTACCATTAGCGTCACTGCTTAATCCATATGGATCGATTGTTTCAACAACTTCACCATTTCTTTCTACAAGATATGTATACTTTACGTCTTCTAAATCTTTATTGATACGGATACGGTAAACACCTTTATCTTCTCTTTTCATTTCATAGCATTCGCTATGTTCTAAATACAGCTTTAAAATAACGCTATTAGCTGTAGGCGCCCAAAGTGCAAAGTCGGTATATTCCTTATGATAGAAACTACCTAAATCTTCTTTATAATATGTAAATAAATCATTAAATTTTTGTTTATGTGTAATAAAACGGTAAATTAAAGGCACGTATTGCCCATGAAATTCTCTTAAGTAATATCTTTTGCCAACTTCTAGAGTAGTACCTACAGATAATGTATATACAACTCGCTGCTCAAAGTCTCTTCTATCCCTCACTTCACATGTAATGAGTTTATCTTCTTCATCAAGAATATAAAAACCAAAAGACTCTCCCCCGAAAAAATTTCGAGGGATAGAGACTAAGACCAGATTAAAATCATCTATATATGCTTTTATGGAAGGCATAAGACACCTTATTCAATATCAATTGGTT
This sequence comes from uncultured Solobacterium sp., assembly GCA_905194705.1. Lineage (GTDB taxonomy): Bacteria > Bacillota_I > Bacilli_A > Erysipelotrichales > Erysipelotrichaceae > Bulleidia. The sequence continues at coordinate 20,854 of CAJJTI010000007.1, forward strand.
GAATATGCCAGATATCTTCTGCGTATTGGCGAATAGTTCTATCACTTGAGAAGTACCATGACTTAGCAATGTTGATTAAACATGTCTTAGCCCAGGCATTCTTGTCAGCATATCTTCTTTCAATTTCTGTATGAGCCTGCACATAAGAATCAAAATCAGCTAACACAAAGAATTCATCATTCTTAGTTAGAATTTCATCGTAAATAATACGGAAATCATCACCCCACGTGCCATCAATCAATGAATTCATTGCTTTATTGATTCTTTCATCGTTTACATAGTAATCCCAAGCTCTGTAATCGTTTCTGAAACGCGCAATTTCATCAACAGTCATACCGAAGATAACGTCATTTTCTCTACCAACTAAGCGGTCAATTTCGACTGTTGCACCATCTAATGTACCTAGTGTTACAGCACCATTCATCATGAACTTCATATTACCTGTACCACTTGCTTCTTTACCTGCAGTACTAATTTGTTCACTGACATCAGCACCACACATAAGAATTTCTGACATACTTACACAATAGTTAGGTAAGAAGACAACTTTAATCATTCCTCTTACGTCAGGATCGTTATTTACAACTTGACCGATACGGTTAATTAACTTGATAACTTTCTTAGCAAAAACATAAGCAGGAGCAGCTTTTGCAGCGAAAATATATGTATGAGGTGTCATTGTAAATGATGGATCACTCTTAATACGTTGATATAAATAAATGATATGTAATACATCTAAGAATTGTCTCTTATATGCATGAAGTCTCTTAGCCTGTACATCAAATACAGATGTTGGATCAACTACAATACCTGTTTCTTTTTTGATATAGTCTGCTAAGATTTCTTTTCTCTTTGCTTTAACTTCTAAGAATTCTCTTTGAACTTTTTCATCATCTACATATTGCAGCAAGTTATTTAATTCATTAAAGTTTGTTTCATAAGATGGCCCAATTAAATTATCAACCATTGTCTTTAATTCAGGATTGGCATACAAGAACCATCTACGTGGTGTAATACCATTAGTTTTATTAGAGAAACGTTCTGGCCAGATACGGTAGTAATCTCTGAATAAGTCATTTTTAAGAATTTCAGAGTGAATTTCCGCTACACCATTTACGCTGTGACTATAAATAACTGCAAGTCTAGCCATATGAACTACGCCATTACTGATTGGGCGAACTCTACCTACCATATAGAATTTATCCGGATATAGTCTAGAAATTAATGTTGATACACGATTATCAATTTCTTCGATAATCATATAAATACGTGGCAGCAATCTTCTAATATAGTCAATTGGCCAAGTTTCTAAGGCTTCCTGCATAACTGTATGGTTTGTATAAGAAATAGTATGTAATGTGATATTTTGCGCTTCTTCCCATGTATATTCATAGTCATCCATTAATACTCTCATTAATTCTGGAATAGCTAAAACTGGGTGAGTATCATTTAACTGAATAGATACTTTTTCACCTAAGTTTTGTAGTGTGCCATATTTTTTCATATGAGAAGTAATAATTGAGTTAATTCCAGCACATACAAAGAAATATTGTTGTTTTAAACGTAACATTTTTCCATCTTCTGTAGAATCATCTGGATATACATTTAAACAGATTTCACTTACATCAGCTAAGTATTTTCTAAAATCTACACCGGCAGGAATAATTTCTGACGGTTCAGCTGACCATAGACGTAGAGTATTAGTCATTTTTGTATTTGCACCAATCATAGGCATATCATAAGGAACAGCTAAAATATGTTGAGCATTAACATGTTCAAAATGTAATGTACCATCATGATCTGCATGCATTTCAATATCACCATAGAACTTAACATCTACAGCATGTTTTGGTTTACGAATTTCCCAGGCATTACCAATCTTCAGCCACATATCTGGAACTTCAATCTGGTTACCTTCTTCATCGATTTTTTGACGGAATAAACCATATTGATAACGAATACAGTTACCATTGATAGGATATTTCAAAGAAGCTGCACTATCCATAAAGCACGCAGCGAGTCTTCCAAGTCCCCCATTGCCTAGACCAGCATCGCTTTCGATATCTTCCAAATCCTCATAATCAATACCAAGATCTTTTAAACCTTCAACAACCATGTCATAAATACCAAGGTTCTTTAAGTTGCTCTTTAAACTCTTACCAAGTAAGAATTCCATTGAGAAATAATAAACTTGTTTTGCTTGTTGTTCGTCAACAGCTACTTTCGTATCCTTCCAGTTAATACTGGCATAGTCACGTGTCATTTCTCCCAAAGCCATATAGCGTTCTGTTGGGTGAGTCAATTCAACAGTTGTACCATATGTCTCTATCAGTCTTGTTTTAAACTCTTCTTTAAACTCTTCTTTATTCTTAAACATACAAAAATACCTTTCCTATTTATTTTACACGAAAACAGTATAAAAGAGGCTTTATGATTCGCACCATTAAGTCTCTTTTGTCTATTTATGCTGTTAATTTCTTCATTTGAGCTTCGTATTTCTTAGCTTTATCTAATGCATCCTCAGAACTTTCTCCCTTGATACAATAGTAAATTTTAATTTTTGGTTCTGTTCCACTAGGTCTAACTGCAATCCAAGAACCATCTTCCAAGAAATATTTAAGTACATTTGATTTAGTAAATCCTGTTAATGGTTTAACACCATTCTTGTCTCCTTCTTCAAATGTATCAAAGTCCTGATATTTAACTACTTTAACACCATTAATTTCTTGTAATTTTTCAGTTCTTAACCGTGTCATTATTTCTTTAATCTTGGCTGCACCACTCATTCCTTCTAATACGATAGAAGTTTGTGATTCGTTATAATAACCATGTTCCTTGTACGCATCTTCAAGAACATCACATAATGTCTTACCTTTTTCTGCATAGTAGCAAGCAGCTTCAGCTAACATTAAGCAAGCTTGTTGTGCATCTTTATCTCTTACAAATGGTTTAATTAATGAACCATAAGATTCTTCATAACCAAATACATATTCTTTTTCATGAGTTGTTTCGTATTTCGCTACTTTTTCACCAATAAACTTGAAACCTGTTAATGTCTTTTCTGTTTCAACACCATATTTTCTGGCAATCTTTTCACCTAAATCACTTGTAACAACAGTATTGAACATTACTGGATGAGGTGGCATTAAGTTCTTTTCTTTTAATGTAGATAAGATATATTCAATTAATACAGCACCACTCTGGTTTCCTGTAAGAATTGTATAGCCACCATTTTGTTTAACTCCAACCCCCATTCTATCTGCGTCTGGATCACACACCAAAATGATATCTGCATCTTCTTTTTTCGCATACTCTACAGCTAATTCATAAGCACCAGGTTGTTCTGGGTTTGGTGTAGGTGTATTTGAAAAATCAGGATCTGGTTCACATTGTTCTAATACAGGAGTAACATGATATCCACATTCTGTTAAAATTGTACGAACAGGAATATTACTTGTTCCATGTTCTGGTGAGAATACAATTTTAATTAAATCTCTATTTACATCTTTATTTAGTTGAATTGATTCAACTGCTTTAAAGTATTCTTTATCAATTTCTTCACCAACAACAGAAATCAAAGCTTTATTTTCTTCTGGCACATCCGCAAGTACACTTAATTCATCTTCTACAGCGTTTACTTTTGCTGTAACAGCATCGGCTAAATGAGGCACCAACTGGCATCCTTTTTCGTCATATAATTTATAACCGTTATATTCGCCAGGGTTATGTGATGCAGTAATCATAATTCCACCAAAACATCCCTTGAATCTTGTCAAGAATGAAAGTTCAGGTGTTGGTCTTAAACTCTCGAACACATAAACTCTAATACCATTTCTAGCAAGTACATTTGCTGAATCAAAAGCAAATTCTCTAGAGTGATGACGGTTATCATAACCAATCGCAATACCTTTGTTCATTGCTTCAGGTCCATTTTCTTTAATATATTCTGCAAATCCTTCTGTAGCTTTACGAATAGTATGGATATTAATACGGTTAGTACCTGCACCCATGACACCTCTCATACCGGCAGTACCAAATTCGATATTAGTATAGAACGCATCGTTGATTGCGTCTTCGCCCATACCTTCCATTTCTTTTCTTAAAGCCGCATCTAAATTAGGACTATTCATCCAACGTTCATAATTATTTCTAGCATTACTCATTTTTATACTTTCTCCTCATAAAAATAACTATATTAATTATAAAACAAAAGTAATGAAAGCGGTTACCAATTTAACGAATAACAGCAATAAACTAGCATTGCTTTCACAAAATAATATTATCATATCTTGCATATACTAAGATTTACCAAAACTATGTATATATTTATACTTATTCACATTTATTTTTTAAAATAAAAAGTAGTTATGATGTAAATTCTCAAAACTGAGTATTGTAATCTTAACTACTTTATTAACAAATCTTATTTACTAATAGATAATATTATATTCACTTTTTCAACTGTTAATCTTGTATATTTTGCAATTGTTTCAACAGGAATATTATCTTTTGACATTGCAAAAATCGTTTCTATCTTTTCATCGTGCTTTCCTTGTTCTAGGCCTTCATCATATCTTGTCTTGCCATATGCTTTCTCATTATATTCTGTTTCTAATATGGACATAACTGCACCTCTTTCTTTCATTAACAGTTCAT
>CAJJTI010000008.1 GCA_905194705.1 uncultured Solobacterium sp.
TAATTAATTGCCGAAGCGACAGAATGCGATTTCAAAGTTGCACTTGAAACAAAGAAACCAAAAAGTTGGTTAAAAAGTGTTAGTGCATTTTCTAATGGCATTGGTGGAACTTTATTTTTTGGTATTTCAGATGATAGAGAACCAATTGGATTATCAGATGTGCAAAGTGATGCTGAAACAATTAGTCGTTTAATTAAAGAACGTATAACACCGCTACCTCAATTCAATTTAAAACCCTTTGTAGAAGATAATAAAAATCTATTGGCTATAGAAGTTTCTTCTGGTCGTTCTACACCTTATTATTACAAAGCAGATGGTGTTATGGAAGCTTATGTTCGTGTTGGAAATGAAAGCGTAATTGCTCCAGATTACATTGTCAATGAATTAATTCTAAAAGGAACTAATCAATCATTTGACACTTTATTAACAGATGCTTTAAAGAGGGATTACAGTTTCACGCTCCTAGAAGCAACTTACTTAGAAAGAACTGGTCTTCATTTTGAACCATCAGATTATATCTCTTTTGGTTTAGCTAATAAAAATGGCTTTTTAACAAATGCTGGAAAACTCATGGCCGATCAACATATAGTGTACAATTCCCGCATATTTTGCACTAGATGGAACGGTTTAGAAAAAGGTTCTATTTTTGATGATGCACTCGATGATAAAGAATATGAAGGAAATTTAATCTATCTATTAAAGAGCGCTTCTGACTTTATTAAAAACAATTCCAAAGTCAGATTTGCTAAAGAAGCACAATACAGAGTAGATAAACCTGATTACGCTGAACGAGCTATAACAGAAGCTATTGTCAATGCGCTGATTCACCGTGATTATATAGTGCTTGGCAGTGAAATTCATATTGATATGTTTGATGATCGTTTAGAAATTGTTTCTCCAGGCGGTATGTTTGGAGGTGGGACAATTCAAGAATACGATGTTTATAATATACGTTCTATGCGAAGAAATCCCGTAATTGCTGATTTATTTCATCGTATGAAGTATATGGAAAGACGAGGAAGTGGTTTAAAAAAGATTATTAGCGAAACAGAAATGCTTCCAGGATATAAAGCTGAATTTAAGCCTAAATTTTCATCAACTGCAATGAATTTTAAAGTTACTTTCAAAAATTTAAACTATGCCCCAAATTTGAACGACTTAGTTAGTGACCAAGTTAGTGACCAAGTTAGTGACCAAGTTAGTAACCAAGTTAGCCCAAAGGATATTACACAATCAATTCTAGAATTCTGTGTAATAGAAAAAAGCAAGCAAGAAATATGCTCATTCGTGGGATATAAAAATCTTACTTATTTTACAAGAAAGTATTTAAAGCCATTAATATTAAGCGGACAGCTTAAGATGACTATCCCAGATAAGCCAAATAGTAGAAACCAAAAATACATTACTACTAGCAATAAATGAGACAATACCCATCACCCATAAACAAGCCCTTCCACGCTATGTAGAAGGGCTTGTTATTTTTAAGAATATGCAATAATTTTTAAATTAAATCTAGCTACTGTAACCTGTCATTCAAACTCGATTGTTCCAGGAGGCTTAGAAGTGATATCTAAGAGTACCCTGTTAACATGTTTTACTTCATTTACAATTCTACTTGAGATAACAGATAATACATCATATGGAATCTGTGCCCAGTCCGCTGTCATACCATCAATTGATGTTACAGCACGAATTGCAACAGCATAATCATATGTTCTTTGGTCACCCATAACACCTACTGACTTCATATTTGTAAGTGCTGTAAAGTATTGCCAAATCTCTCTCTGTAAGCCAGCTTTAGCAATTTCTTCTCTTAAAATTGCATCACTTTCCCTTACAATCTCTAGTTTTTCTTCCGTAATTTCTCCAAGAACTCTTATACCAAGTCCTGGTCCTGGGAAAGGTTGACGCCATACCATTTCTTCTGGTAAGCCAAGTTCTGTACCCACTTTACGTACTTCATCTTTAAATAATGTATTTAATGGTTCAATTAACTTGAAATCCATATCTTTTGGTAAACCACCAACATTATGATGAGATTTAATTGTTTGAGCAGTCTTCGTACCAGATTCAATAACATCTGTATATAAAGTACCTTGTGCTAACCAGTGAATCTTTTCAGTAGTAACTAACTTCTTTACTTCTTCATCAAAAGTATAGATAAATTCACTACCGATAATTTTACGCTTTTGTTCAGGTTCACTTACACCCTTTAATTTACTTAAGAAACGATCTTTTGCATCAATCTTTGTTAAGTTAACATTCATGTTTTTACCAAACATTTCAACTACAGATTCCGCTTCACCTTTTCTTAATAAACCATGGTCAATAAACATGCAATATAAGTTATCACCAATAGCTTTATGTAAAAGAGCAGCTACGACACTACTATCTACGCCACCACTTAGGGCAAGTAATACTTTTTCATTTCCAACAGTTTCTCTAATTTTAGCAATTTGATCATCAATGAAATTCTGCATTGACCAGTTTGCGTCTGCTTTACATACTTCAAACACAAAGTTTTTAAGTATTTGTAAACCATATTCACTATTTCTTACTTCTGGATGAAACTGTAAAGTATAAATCTTTTTTTCATCATTTGCACTTGCCGCAAAAGGACAAGTACTGCTTGAAGCTATTACTTTAAAACCATCAGCTAATTGACTAACTTGGTCCCCATGACTCATCCAGACAATCTGTTTTTCTGGTGTATCTTTAAATAAAGGACTAGTTGTATCTACCGTAATTTCTGTTCTACCATATTCTTTTTTCTCACAAGCTTTTACATTTCCACCATTCATGAAATGTGTCATTTGCATACCATAGCAAATACCTAAAATTGGTAAACCACTTGTAAAGATTTTAGGATCGCATTTTGGTGCACCATCATCATAAACACTATTAGGTCCACCACTGAATACAATACCCTTAACGTCACCTAAAGCTTTGATTTCTTCAAGTGTCATTTCATTTGAGTGTAATTCACTATATACACCAAATTCACGAATACGACGAGCAATTAATTGGTTATACTGACTACCGAAATCTAATACGATTATCTTATCTCTCACAATTATTCCACCCTTTCTCTATGTTTTACTCCAGCTTCAATAAATCCTCTAAAAATAGGTTGAGCTCTGTTAGGACGACTCTTAAATTCAGGGTGATATTGTACACCAATGAAGAAATCATTCTTAGTATTTTCAATTGCTTCTACAAGTCTTCCATCAGGAGATGTTCCTGAAATTAACATACCGTTATTAATGAATTCTTCTCTATAATCGTTATTAAATTCATAACGATGACGATGTCTTTCTGAAACTTCGTTAGTTCCATAGCATTTTTCTAATAGAGTACCCTCTTGAACCTTACATGGATAAGCTCCAAGTCTCATTGTACCACCTTTATTGATTGTATCATTTTGATTTGCCATGAAATCAATAATTTTATGTGTGCTTAATTGATCAAATTCGTTAGAGTTTGCATCTGCATAACCTAATACATTTCTAGCAAATTCAATAGCTGCAATTTGCATTCCTAAACAGATACCAAAATATGGAATGTTGTTTTCTCTAGCATATTTAGCTGATTCAATCATACCTTCAATACCACGGTCACCAAATCCACCAGGTACGATAATACCATCTACATCTTTAAATTCTTCAGCTACTGTTTCTTTCGTTAGACCTTCAGATTCAACCCATTTAATATCTACACAAGCACCACATTCATATCCACCATGTTTTAATGCTTCTACAACTGATAAATAAGCATCGTGTAAACGAACATATTTACCTACTAATGCAATACGAACATGTTTTGAGCAATTATGTACTCTATCTAACATTTCATTCCATTCTGTTAAATCAATATTTGGTGCATCAATTTGTAATTCTCTGCATACAATACTTGAGAAATTTTGATTTTCAAGCATAATTGGTGCTTCATATAAATCTGATACAGTAGTATTTTCAATTACACAGTCACTTTTAACGTTACAGAATAGAGAAATCTTACGTTTTACATCTTCTGGTAAAGTTCCATCACATCTAGCAATGATAATATCTGGACGGATACCGGAAATTTGCAATTCCTTGACAGAGTGCTGTGTTGGTTTTGATTTGTATTCTTCACTTCCAGAAATATAAGGAACATATGTTACATGAATAAAGAATGTATCATGGTGATTGTTTTCGATACGAATTTGACGAATTGCTTCGATGAATGGTTCTGATTCAATATCACCAACTGTTCCACCAATTTCTGTAATAACTACGTCTGCTTGAGCTTTTTCACCTACAGAGTAAATAAAACGTTTAATTTCATTTGTAATATGGGGGATGATTTGTACTGTTTCACCCAAATATTCTCCACGTCTTTCTTTCTGTAGAACATTCCAATAAACTTTACCTGTTGTCAAATTTGAAAACTTGTTTAAATTTTCATCAATAAAGCGTTCATAATGTCCTAAGTCCAAGTCAGTTTCTGCTCCATCTTCAGTAACAAAAACTTCGCCATGTTGATAAGGAGACATTGTTCCTGGATCCACGTTAATATATGGATCTAATTTTTGAGAAATTACTTTTAGACCTCTTTGTTTTAATAATCTTCCTAAAGAAGCTGCTGTAATGCCTTTGCCTAGTCCTGAAACAACACCACCTGTCACGAAAATATACTTCATCCTAACCTCCAACATAAAAAAATGAGACAAATAAATTAACGGAAAAATTTGCCGTTTTTTTTATTGTCCCTTTTGACTTGGTTATTATATTACACGTACCAACATTCGTGCAATATCATTTATGCTTTTTTTTAATTATTTTTGACATTCCTCTAAAATGCTGATTAAACTGCTTTCTTCAACATATCCTGGAACATATCCTAGGACACTTCCATCAGGTTTGAAAAAGAAAGATGTAGGTAAACCAGACACATTGTACTTACTAACAACTTCACCTGTTTCATCATATAAAACAGTCATAGAATAACCATTTTCTTCCATAAAAGATTCAATGTATTCTTTACTTCCTTCATTACCTATATTTGGTGTAGCAACTAAGAATATAACAATATCATCTCTTGTACTATTTATTTCTTCTAATGAAGGTAACTCCATCTTGCAATAGGTACACCATGTCGCAAAGAAATTTAATACAACTGTTTTTCCTTTATATTCTGATAAAGTCACATCATTTCCTTTGTTATCTTTTAAAGTAAATGAATACTTTTCAATATCTGTTAAATTTTCATCATTTGAATTTTCTACTACTGTTGTATTATCAGAAGTTTTATTTTCTAATGCCTTAATTGAAGTAAAACCAGTATTCAACATATAAATACCCATACAAAGTACAACAATTCCACCAATAATCTTTGTATAACGAACAATGTTTGTATGTTTTTTTAACAACATTAGTACTTCTTCAGTAAATAGTCCTAATAAAATAAAGATAATAATAAATCCAAGTGTATAACAACCAATATATAACCAGCCAATTAAAGAACTTTCTGCTGAAGCACTTTTTAACATTGCACTGGCTAACAACGGTCCAACACATGGAGACCAGGCAAAGCTAAAGAAGAAACCTAGCAAATAAGAACGAATAATACCTTTTTTATTTTGCTTGAAAGATATAATACGATGCTCTCTCTGTAAAAATGGAATATCTATAATTCCAAGTGAAAATAAACCAAACAAAATTAGTAAAAAGCCACCAATAATAGAAAAGAATATTGTGTTTTTTTGAAAGAAATATCTTAATGCACTTGATCCAAGTCCTGCTAAAAAGAATACTGTAGAAATACCAAGCACAAAGAAGAGTGTTCTAACTGTTGTTTGAATACGTACTTTAGCTTTACTTAAGTTTGTATCAATACCACTAGTTAAATAGCCAATATATAAAGGAACAAGTGGTAATACACATGGTGAAAAGAAAGATAATAATCCTTCTAAAAATAACGCACTGCAATCTTGTATCATGCAACTAGTCCTGTAGGTAATACTTTAGTTAAGGCTAGAATAAGAATTAAAATACCTAGAATAATTCTATAAATACCAAAGACTTTAAAGTCATGTTTACGAATATACTGCATCAAATAACGAATTGCGAATACAGATACAACAAAAGATACAATACATCCAACAAGCAATACAGAAATACTTGCCACTGTCACTTCAATATGTGCCTTGATAATCTTCAACAAAGATGCACCAAACATAACTGGAATTGCCATAAAGAATGAAAATTCTGTTGCTGTAGTTCTGGAGCAGCCAACAAGAGTTGATCCTAGAATTGTACTACCTGAACGGGATGTACCTGGAATTAAAGCTAGCATCTGGAAACAACCAATCTTGAATGCAGTTAAATAATCCATATTTTTAACAGAAGTAACTTTTGTTTTACCAACGTTTTTCATAATGATAAATAAAACACCATAAACAATTAAAGCTACAGCTACAACAACTGGTGTAGAAAACTTTGCATCAATAAAGTCATCAAGTAAAACACCAGCAATACCTGCAGGAATTGTTGCGACAATAATCTTTATCCATAAATTCCATGTAGACTCTTTTTCTATTTTATTTTTCTTTGAAGAAAACGGATTTAATTTTTCAAAGTAAATTAAAGCTACTGCTAAAATAGAACCAAATTGAATAACAACTTTGTACATATCCCAAAAAGCAATATTCTTAGCTGCATCATTAAATACATTTAAAGGTAATACTGTATTCAAAAGAATTAAATGTCCAGTACTGCTTATAGGCAACCATTCTGTAATTCCCTGAATCACACCATATATAACTGATTTCAATATTTCAAATATAAATTCCATAATTTTTTTATCTCCTAAGTAAAGCTATGCACAAAGCAAGTAGTATTATAACACATAAGGAAAAAGTAATACTCGTTTCATAGCTTTGGGGCAAAATAAAAGACTCTTTCGAGCTTTTTATTTATCCCAGCCTTTTGGTTCAATAATATGTTTCATCAAATAATGGCCAATACCATCATGATTGTTATCATATTCCGTTATGTCATTTGCAATCTTTTTGGTTTCATTATTTCCATTACATAGGCATACTCCTAATCCTGCTGTTTCTAATAATTCATTGTCGTTAGTCATATCACCAAATGCAATTACTGATTCTAGTGGAATATCATTATTATTACAGAAATACACTAAAGCATTTCCTTTATTAATACGTGCATCCATAAATTCAAGCATTGTTGTCTGAGTTTTAAATGCTCTATATGGTTTATCCTTAATATTCACAACTAGTTTTTCTGCTTCAGGCATTACACTTTCAGGCATACGAAACATTATTTTTGATATATCTGTTTCATATAATTCCGATATATCTTTAGCCACATGGACATCTTGAGAGTTACGCTCACTTGAAGCTTTCATCTGTTCATCCATGCGACTTGCAACCATTACATCATCACGATATATAAATGGATTTAAATCTAAAGGAGACATCAAATCAATAATTTCTTTGATATATTCTCTTTTTAATTTATAGAATTCTTTTCTGGAATCATGTATTTCATCATATACTTCACCACCATTTAAACCAATTAGCAATTCAAATGGCTTCGTAAATCCCCAGTCTGTAACTCTTTCTTTCATTTGATGATTTATACCGCGTCCTGATGCAATCCCTAAATATACACCATGATCTTGTAAGATATGATAGGCCTTTTGCGTTAAAGGCATCATCTTGTGGTATTTATCATCAACTAATGTTCCATCAATATCTGCTACAACTAAAGAAACATCCTGAATCATATATTTTCACCTCGTTTAGTTAATCATAACGCAACATTTTTACATGAGAAATATTTTTTTATCGTAATTCTTCAATATGATATATATAATCTAATGAACTTAGCGCCTCAATTATCTCTTTATGTGTCTTATATTTTTGAAGTGTTTCACTGAATATCGTAAAAGTAATTGTATAAACACTAAGTCCAGAACTTATATAAGCCTGGTTAGCTTCTATATCATCTATACGTAATCCAAGTTGTCTACTGACTGTTACAAAATCACGTAAATAATTACTATTCTTTAGTTCCAAATGAATCTCAAAGTGATTGGAACGGTTATTTAAATATATTTCAATTGAAGAAAACCATGTCAAAATACAAAAGAATAATATATAGACAATAAGAGTAAATGTATATTGTCCTGCACCAATAATAAATCCCAAAAATGTGCAGAACCAAAGAGCAGCTGAAGTAGTTAATCCTTTAATTTGACTACGTGAACTAAAGACTATGGAATTACCTGAAATTAAGGCTGTCGCAATAATTGTACTGCATGATAATAATGGTAAAGTAAGATGATATTCTTCTATAAAATAAAGATCCAGTATCATACAAATACATGAAGAAAAAGATATTAAGATAAATGTTCTAAGTCCTGCCGAATGACGTTTACTCGCTCTTTCCCAACCGATAATTGCAGTTAAAATAACAACAACAATTAATCTAAATATAATAGAGTATATATTTAGTTCTATTGCCCAGTTTCCTAAAATATGAGCAATTGGATCAGAAAACTTATTTACATTTAATATCATAGACGAGATATACCTCTCTTTCGATCGAAGTTAGTTGTAGGTAAAGATAATGTTGCATAATGTTCTTCAGCAGCTTCAGAAAATGCTTTTTCATCTTCATAAAATGGATCATCATGTTTTGGTAATTTACTTTGTATTGCCTGAATTCTTTCAATTAACAGTTCTACATCTGTTTTTGGTGTACCTGTAGTTTCTTTCGTTTCAACTTCAGGTACCAGGTCTTCTAATTTATTAGAATAAGATTTAGATAAATATAGTGATAACTTGGCACAGGCTGGACCAATTAATTCATATAGAACACTTGAGGCAAGAATAACCGTTTCAAGAATATTACCTGTTTCTCCACCCAATGTTCTTGCGCCCATGGCAGCTAAACCAATTGCTACACCAGCTTGTGGAATTAAAGCTAAACCCAAATAATTACGTACTAATGGATTTTTATGCACCATTGCACATCCTATATAAGCTCCAAGATACTTGCCTATAATACGAACAATAAAATAAACAATCCCTATATGTAACAATGATACAGAGCCTATACTTTCTGAACTGTTCACTAAAGCACTAAGATTAAAATTAACGCCAGAACGTACAAAGAAGAGTAATAGAATTGGTGGATTAAAATAATTCAATTGTTTAAATAAACGTTCGTCATCAGTTAGATTAATATAAATCATACTCATTGACATACAACCTAATAATGGAGAAACATTGAATATTGCACAAATTCCACAGAATGCAAAAAGCAAAGCAATTGAAACAATTAAACGATTATCAGTTGAACGTTCATGCAGAAATATTTTTAATAGCACACCAAATAATGCACCTAAGATAAATACAAATAGATTTAAAAGTATCGGTTGAATAATATTACCAACTTGAAAACTACCGGTTAATGAAGCTAAAGCAACTGATATTGCTATACTATATGCAATTAAACCAACCACATCATCTAAAGCTACAACCTGTAATAATGTTTCTACAAAATCTCCCTTTGCGTGTGTCTGACGAATTGTCATTACGGTAGAAGCAGGTGCTGTTGCCGAAGCTAAAGCAGCTAAAACAACTGAGAAATTTAATTCTAATCCAAGCATAAAATAGACAGCAATAAAAACAAGTATCGAAGCTAGACACGCTTCCATAACCGTAATAACCAATACTTTTGGTCCACTTTTCTTTAGTGTTGAAAACTTAATGAATTCACCTGTACTAAAGGCAATAAAAGCTAATGCTATATCACCAATAAAGCTCATCCCATCCACAATATTTTTTGGAATTAAATTCAAACAATATGGGCCAATCAAAATACCTGCCAGAATATAGGCAGTAACGTTAGGTAATCGTAATCGTTTGGTTATTCTTGTCATTAAAAAACCAGAAATAAGCATTAATGAAATTGAAACGATTATTATAGATACATTAGATGTTATATTAAACATCTCGTAAAGTGGGGTAACCATGAAACCTCCCCCCTCCTTTCTATTACTTATTTTATCACAAATCAATTTACAAAGATGATATTTAAATATATTAAAAGCCCCAAAATCATAAGACTTTGAGGCAAAGGATATAGTGAGCAATTTTTATTTTATTTAAGCGTTTTTCTTAGCTTCCTTAGCTTGTTTTTCTGCTTCCCATAGCTCTTTTGCTTTAGGAGCCCATTTTTCAGCGTAAGGAGTTGTCTTCTTAGCTAAATCTTCTGGTGATTCTTTAGATAAGAAATCCGTGTTATGTGCACCAGTTTCTTTAACCATTTCACCTAATCTAGTTGGATTTTCTAACATTGGACAAGGTTGAAGCATATTTTCGTTAAATGGTTGATTTTCATGATACTTCATGAATAATGGTTGTCTTAAGCAGTCAAGTAAATCTTGATCCTTAATATTTGCATTACTGTAGTGGATAAATACACATGGTTCTACATCACCATTTGAGTTGATATGACAATAGTTCTTACCACCCGCAATACAACCACCAATATATTCACCATCATTCTGGAAGTCGATTGTGAAAATCTTGAATGGACTTTCTTCAGAGCGAACATATCTTAGTCTCTTATAAACATATTCTCTTTCTTCAGGTGTTAACAGTAGATTTGTATCGGCATCGTTTCCTACTGGCATATAGTGGAAGAACCATGCAATACGTGCACCTTTTTCAATTAACATGTTGAAGAATTCATCACTAGTAACTTCTTTATAGTTTAAATGTGTATAGCAAACAGATACTGAATATACGATTCCATATTTCTTTAGTAAATCTAACGCAGCTAATACTTTGTCGTAGCAACCTTCACCACGTCTAGCATCTGTTGTTTCACGGCTTCCTTCAATAGATGGAGCGAATGAAATATTACCTAAACGAACAACTTCTCTACAGAATGGTTCATCAATTAATGTTGTGTTTGTGAAGATGTGGAAATAGCAGTCGTTATGTTTTTCAGCTAGTTTTAATACATCTTGTTTTCTTGTTAGAGGTTCACCACCTGTTAACAAATACATATATATACCAAGTTCTTTACCTTGAGAAACAATTTTATCCATATCTTCAAAAGATAAAGCTAATGTATGTCCATACTCAGCTGCCCAGCATCCAGTACACGCCATGTTACAAGCTGACGTTGGATCAAATAAAATTGTCCAAGGTATATTACAGTTGTATTTTTCCTTCATCTTATTTTGTTGTGGAATGCCCAACATAGAAGCATTAATAACAAAGTCTTCCATGAACTTGTCAATGCAGTGTGGATTGATATCTCTGAAAATATCCATTGTATATTGATACCACTTATTATTTGGATCTTCTAATACTCTTCTCACAAAAGCTAATTGTCCAGGCATTGCTGAGCCACCATATTTTTCTAACCAATCCAAAATTTGTGGAATGTGTTTTTCAGGATCCTTTTGTAAATAACTAAATACTTGTTTAGCACCAAATGCTTTAACGCTTTCTGAAAATGTTCTTGCCATAATGTTATCTCCTTCATTACGTCTTCAATTTAGCACTTTATAAACGGCGATGAAATGGTTTAAGTTCAAACTATTTACACATCCGCAAATCTGTATAAAATGTTATCATTCAGTTAAAAATGATATTATTTAAAGGAAAATGGAGGTTTTATGAAATACCCAAATTTTATTAAACAAAACGGAACGATAGGAATATGTGCACCAAGTGCTGGAATCGGCTTAAAAAGTGAAGATTTTGACCATTCACTTAATGTATTAAAACAACATGGTTATCACATTATTGAAACCGAATCTGTAAGAAGTACAGAATTAAGAAGTGCTGATGCAAAAACAAGAGCGAAAGAATTAAAAGAATTATTTACAAACGATAAAGTTGATATTGTTATGGCTGCTGCAGGTGGCGATTTCTTATATGAAATGCTTGGCGAAACAGACTTTGAAACAATGCAGAAAAATCCTAAATGGTTACTAGGTATGTCTGATCCTACAAGCCTTCTATTTACATATACTGTCAAATATGATGTTGCAACAATGTATGGCATTAATGCCGGAAGCTTTGATTTAAATCCATATCATTCTTCTTTAGATGATTGTTTATCTTTATTAGAAGGTGATTTAGTAACTCAAGAAAGCTATGACTATATTTCTTCCACAAAAAGATTTTCTGATTTACCAGAAGTTTATGATAAACCTAACTACTGGAAATCTAATGTAACTGAATATCATGGTTCAGGAAGATTAATTGGTGGCTGCTTAGATGTATTAAAAGATTTAATTGGTACTAAATTTGCAGATATGAAAGGTTTTAATGAAAGATATAAAGATGATGGTATCATTTTATACTTTGAAGATTTTGCCTTAAGTGCTGAAGCATTTTATCTAACAATTTTACAGATGCGTTATGCGGGATGGCTTGATCAAGTAAAAGCTGTCATCGTTGGTAGAACATTATTTGGCTCAAGTGGTACAGGTTTAACTTATGAAGAAGCTTTAGAAAGAGCTCTTAGTGATATTCCTTATTTCTATGATGCTGATATTGGTCATACTATTCCAACTATGACATTTATCAATGGTGCAATTTGTCATCTCGATTATCAAGATAAAAAAGCAAGCATCAAATTTGAATTAAAATAATATGGAATTTGTTATTAAACAATTTAATGAATTAACTCTTGATGAACTTTATAAGATACTAAAAGTACGTACAAGTATATTTGTTGTAGAACAAAATTGTCCCTATCAGGAATTAGATGATTTAGATCAAAGCTCATATCACATTTACCTTGAAGAAGATAATCAAATCATCGCCTATGCAAGAGTGATTTCAAAAGATAATCCATTCCATGAAGTATCTATTGGTAGAGTTCTTGTCACAAAGAGAAGACATGGTTATGGAACTAAAGTAGTTCAAAAAGCAATTGAAGTAGCAACAGAAAAATATCATGCAGAAAAAATTGTTATAGAGGCTCAAACTTACGTCAAAAAAATGTATGAAAATGTTGGTTTCAAACAAATATCCATGCCATTTCTAGAAGATGGTATAGAACATATCAAAATGGTTTATGAGAGAGTATAAAAAAAGAACATATGTTCTTTTTTTATACTAACTTTCTTAGTCTTTCCTTTTCTTCTTCGCTAGTAAATGCACCATCAACAGCGTAAAGCATCATTTGATGTATTTCTTCATCTGTAAAATGCATATACTTTTTCAATTTATCAATTTCTTTCTGTAATGTTGTACCAGATAAAGAGCGATTATCTGTATTAACGGTTACTTTTATACCAGCATCAAATAAAGGTCTAATAGCATGCAAGTCATAAGAAGGTTAGAAGTCACGCATTGTTCAAGAACTACTTTTTTGTCTAATAATTCCTGTATAACTTCTGGATCATCTAAAGCATGGCCGCCATGACCTATACGATCGGCACCTACTTTTAATGCATCATGAACGTTACTTGCAGGACCTGATTCTCCAGCATGTAAAGTAACTGGAACATTCTTTTCTTTTACAATAGAAAAACATTTTTCATAGTTGCTGTATGGAACAAGTCCTTCTACCCCGGCTAAATCTAATGCACATACTCCTTGACCATAATATTTAGCTGCAAGTCTTGCTGTTTCTAGGTTTACTTCACTATCGCCAATATCATCACACATCATACATAAAATTAATTGTACTGTAATATCCTTATACAATTCTTTTGCCTTATTAACACCATCAATACATGCAATTACAGTTTCTTCTTGTGTTAAACCTTTTAATAAATGTGCTTGTGGTGCAAAACGTATTTCTGCATAACATACATTATCTTTTTCTAAATCAGAAATACATGCAATCATTGATTCATAAATTGCTTCTTTATCCTGTAAGATAGCCAAAGGAAATGTGAAATGATCCAAAAATGTTTCAAGACTGACATTGTCAGATGGTACTGGCATTTCTTTCGCAAATTGTTCATAACTCATATCTTCAGGAAGAATATTTCTCTCTTTAGCTAATTCATAACTTTTTTCTACATTTAAAGAGCCATCAAAGTGGCAATGAAGTTCAATATATTTACCCATATCTTTTATCCTTTACTGAATTTATGATACCAAATTAAAAAAAAGAGGCAACCGCCTCTAATATGAATCATTATTACTTTACAAGTTCTTTTAATGTCTTGCTGGCTTTGAAACCTGGAGCTTTAGAAGCCTCAATTTTAATTTGTTCGCCAGTACGAGGATTAACACCAGTGCGTGCTGCCCTTGTCTTTACTGTAAATTTACCAAAGCCATTGATATCAACAACGCCACCGTTTGCAAGAGTCTTACTCATAGATTCAAATACATCATTAACTACTTCAGTTGCTGCTTTCTTCGTCATGTCATATTTTTCAGCTAATTCTTCAACTAATACTTTCTTTGTAAGAGTTTCTACTTCTTTTGCCATATTGTTTTCTCCTTTAGCTATCTCTTATAACTTCATTGTAGTACGTCACCTATAAATTGCAATATTGTGAATAATTGCGATATTTCTTACAACATCGCTGATAAAATACCAACTAAATCATAAGTAGAAATAACACCCAATGGTTCTTCATTACAATTACCAGTTTCTGTAATGATAATAAATGGCGTTTTCTGTTTGTTTTTAATACTATTTTCAAATAAAGTAATGACATCATGAATGGAACTCTTTTGACGTATAAAAACAACTCTTTCTTGTTTAGATTCATCTAATATTTCACTAATTGTTTGGTTAGCAAAATTATGTTCTAAGCCCCAGCCAGCTATTTCTTCCATTGTAATTAATGTTAAGAATTCAGCATTACGATATACAGGCATTTTGGTTAAAGCATGTTCCTTCATCAAATCATATACTTCTTTGATTGTTTGATTTTCACGAGCTTTATGTACTGGTTTATTTGCATAATTCAAAGCATATTTGCCTGATTTTAATACTTCAGCAATATGCTCTATATTGTTAACAGTCGCATCACTTGGTTCCGCTATAATTTCCATTTGTTCATCACGATGATGCACTATTGCATTTCGTAACTCGTTATATTCTTTTAAATCTGCATAATGTTGTTCAACAAGTTTATTTTGTTTAGCACAATATGATAGCAGCATTGAAAATGGAATATATTTCTTTGAACCATTAATTTCATTTAATGATTTTTCAATTGAATTGTAGGCAATTAAAAAGCGTTCTGAATTTAACATTGTCTTATTTTCCATATACTTCTTTTAAAGCTTCAACAATTTTATCTGCCACTTCATTCATCTTTTCATCACTCATATATGTATCCACATCACTTTGACTAGTTACATACATTCCATCAATTTCTACAACTGGAATATCAACAGCCTCCATAAGTTCCATTGTTTCATAGTCGTATTTTGTTTCATCTGTAATATCGACATACTTTACACCAAATTCAGTATCATTTACAGGTTCATAATACGCATAGCAAGCAGTACTGTTTTCTAATTTTTCTGCTATCTTTTCTGTCACTTTTCTACTTTGTGAGTATCCTTTTAAAGTAGATGGCTTAGAAATAATATGCATATTTGAAGCATTTGTATCACTGCTACTACTTGCATGAATCGTCAAGATAATATCAGCATCTTTCGCTTTATCTACACGACCAGCTATTGGCATATTTTCATCTATCTGATGGGTTAAAATCACTTTATAGTTTTTATCTTCTTTCAGTTTTTCTGCTAAAACTGTACTCATCTTTGATGTATATTCATATTCAGAAATAATACCTGTAAAACCAGGATGACCAGCATCATGTCCTGCATCAACCGCAATAGTGATTTTACCTTCTTTATTACCACATGATTTTAAAGTGAAAACTAAAACACAACTTAATATCACAAGAAATGACAGGCATAAAAGAATAAATACCTTGGATAATTTTCTTCTTTTCTTTTTCTTATTACTCATCTTATTTTCCCTTCAATATCCTCTAAAACTGATGTATCACTCATCATACGTAATATTTGTTTCAGCAGATTTTCCATATCTTTATTTTCTCGATAATCAGCTTTACTCATAAAATCAGCACGTGCTTCATTTACTAATTGAATTGCTGTACTACTTGGTTCATTTAAATTGGGATTATAAACCGCTATTGATTTACCACCATATTCTCGTACCAGTCGCATACATGGTACATCCGTCAAACCATCCGCAATATAAATCATACGTTTGAATGGAATAGGTCTTTTTGATGGTTTTATCCATGTATTTAAATCCGTATCGTTATTTTCATCCAGTACCTGTTTATTGATACGGAAGATATATTGAGTCTTGGTTGTATAGTTCACAATTACTGCAGGCCACTTAGCAATACCTTCTTCATCATAAAAATATCTGCAGGCATATATTTTCTTGAATTCTTTTGCAATATCTACACTTTCAATAATTTCACTCATACCGCTGGAAATGACATAGTGCTCAATTTCTAATCCTAACTCTTTACCATATTCATTCATGCGTTTAAACCATGTTTTAACACCAGGATATAAATGAATTTGTTTGCCCACTGTCAAAAAATCACTTTGTTTTAAAGGTTTACCTTGATTGGCAAATTTTTGTTGTAATAAATATAAATATGCGCTGATATGATCCATATGATGAGTCTCACTTAACTCACCAACTTCTTTCCAGAATAAACCTGGATCATTATAGCCAAGATGAGGAATAAGACTGTATTCCTGCATATCTTTGTCACATAACGTTTTATCAAAATCGTATAAAATAGCTACTTTTTTCATGTATCTCATTATACAACAAAAAAGAGTAGCTATTATGCTACTCTAATTAAGTATTTATTAAACATTTAATAAGTTGATGATTGCTTGTACATAGATTTCAGCCTGTAGTAACAATTCATCAATTTCTACCCATTCATTTACATTATGAATCCGATAGTCTTTTCCAGGGAATGCACATCCAAAAGCGATAGTGTTACCAATTTCTTTTGCATATGTACCACCACCAATTGTCATTGGTTCAGTTTCTGTATCACCTGTTACATCACGATATGCTTTTAATAAGCTAGTAACAAGTGTTGATTCTGGTGGATAGAACAATGGATCAACTGTTCTTTCAATCACAATTTCTCCACCTTCATCCTTTAATTTATTTTCTTCCTGCATTTGACGAACAACCTGCTTAACATTCATTGATACAGGAGATCTCATATCAATTGTTCCAGTAATAACGCCATCTTTCATACGTATTACACCATTGTTTGAAGTTAAAGCACCATATTCATCTTTACATGCCGCACCAAATAATGAACCATCTGTTTCTAGTCCAAAGTGTGAACAATAGAAATCAACAAACAAGTCTTGATATCCAGCACGCTTTAAAGCCATAAATAATTCTGAAATAGCGTTAACACCTAAATGAGGAAGAGAAGCGTGAGCTGCTACACCTAAAACTGTAATAGTGTCACTGTCTGTACCTTCTTCAATAGAATAAGTTAAATTCTTCTGGTTAAAATATTCTTTTAATGTTTTTGGTGAATATGAATTCTTTTCTACTTTAATTGTACATTTTGAACATACTATGTTAGAAACAGAACCACCTTCAATATCCAGAATATTTGTATTTAATGAATGATAAGATGCTTTAATCATTCCTTTTTCACCATAAACACCTGGGAAATCACCATCTGGTGTAAAACCATATGTTACATCCCCTTCTTTTTTAACATAGTATTCTAAACACTTAGAACCGCTTTCTTCATTTGTTCCCATGATTAAACGAATTCTTTTAGTTAGTGGTATTTCTAAATCACGAATAACCTTCATTGCAATCATAGATGCAACTACTGCACCTTTATCATCACTTACGCCACGGCCATATAAAACACCATCTTTTTCAGTTTGAACAAAAGGATCAGTGTCCCAACCATCTTCTTTTTTTGCAGGTACGACATCAAGGTGACCAATAATACCAATAACGTCATCACCTTCACCCATTTCAGCATATCCCACATAATTATCTAAATTAACTGTTTTAAAGCCATCTTGATCAAGCATATCCAAAGCAGTTAATAAAGCTTCTTTAGGTCCTTTCCCAAATGGAGCACCTTCTTCAGCTTCACCATAAACACTTTCAATATTAACAAGTTTTGCCAGTTTTTCTATAAGCTCATTTCTGTACTTCTCGACTAGCACTTTCGCGTCCATATTATTTTCCCTCCGATATGACAATATGCTTATATTTTAATCTTATTTATGCTTAAAACGCAACTTTTAAGCCAACAGGGCAATGATCAGAGCCATAAATATCATCATAAATTAAGCTGTCTTCTACTTTATCCATCAAATTATTTGATACAACAAAGTAGTCAATTCGCCATCCTGCATTGTTCTTTCTCGCATTGAAACGATAACTCCACCAGGAATACTTCACTTTTTCTGGATATAGTTCTCTAAATGTATCCTTAAATCCAGCATTTAAAAGTTCTGTAAACTTAGCTCTTTCTTCATCACTGAAGCCTGCATTTTGATGATTTGTATCAGGATTTTTAATATCAATTTCTTCATGTGCTACATTTAAGTCACCCGTATAAATAACCGGTTTTTTCTCATTCAACTTTAATAAATGATTTCTTAAATGATCTTCCCATTTCATTCTAAAATCTAATCTAGCTAGTTTTTCTTTAGAATTAGGAACATAAGCACATACAAAATAGAAATCTTCATACTCAAGAGTAATGACTCTACCTTCCTTTGAATCATCTCCCTCAATATCATAAGTACAAGAAATTGGTGTTTTTTTTGTATAAACAAGTGTACCACTGTAGCCTTTTCTTTCGGCACTGTTCATATACATCTTGTATCCTTCAAATTTCATCGTATCTGTTAACTGCGATTCTTGCATTTTTGTTTCTTGAATGGCAAATATATCCGCATCTTCTTCCAAAAAGAATTCCGTAAAACCTTTTTTCTCAGCTGCTCTTAATCCATTTACATTCCAGGAAATAATTTTCATCTTTTAATTTCCTTAGTAACACTCTTTAGCCATTCAGCTTCTTCTTTAACTAGATATGGACTTAGTGTTTCATAAACATGCTTGTGATAACTATTAATATCTTCTAAATCTCTATCATCTAAATATTGAGGATCAATCGCATCAATATCAATTGGACAAACAGTAATATTTTCAAAATGTAAGAATTGACCATAGAAGTTTTTCACACCCTTACGAACAATCAACTCATTTTCTATACGAATACCTACTACATGAGGAATATATACACCAGGTTCATTTGTTACAATCATACCTTCTTCTAATACGGCTGCACTTCTTCCAGGAAGTGGACTACCCCAGCGAATACCATGAGGACCTTCATGAACACCTAAAACGTGTCCTACACCATGTCCTGTACCACATTGATAATCAATATCAATATCCCATAAAACCCCACGAGCTAAAATATCTAAGTTAACACCTGTTGTGCCATGTAAAAATTTTGCTCTACCAAGTTGTAAATTAGCTTTTAATACTTTAGTAAAGTACATCTTTTCTTCATCAGATAACTTACCTAGAGCGATAGTTCTAGTAATATCAGTTGTACCATCAAAGTATGTTCCTCCTGAATCAACTAATAAAAATCCTTCTGGATGTAACTCAGCATTAGTTTCATCATTAGCTGTGTAATGCATCATTGCGGCATTACCTTTATAGGCTGAAATTGTATGGAATGAAGGTTCAATAAATCCTTCTTGTTCTTCTCTAAAACTGAGCAACTTGTCTTCAGCGCTTCTTTCTGTCATAGGTACAGTTTGAATATTATGCTTTAACCAGTATAAGAAACGAACCATTGCGACACCATCTTTGATATGGGCATTAATTGTATTTGTAAGTTCTGTTTCATTTTTAATTGCTCTAAATAAAACAACAGGACTATCTTCATTGATAATTTGATTAGAAGAATCTAAATGACTGTAGAAGGAAGTGTTGAAACTTCTTAAATTTACCCAGATTTTCTTATCTTTCAAGTCTTCTAAATCTTTTTCAATATCGTTATATCCTTTCAATGTAACTTTTGCTTCAATAAAGTACTTTTCTACTTCATCTGTTACTTTCGCTTTATCAACATAATAAACAACTTCATCCTCTGTTACTACAGCAAAAGCATAAGATACAGGTGTAGATTCAATATCATTACCACGGATATTTAACATCCAGCATGGATCTTCAAGTTTAGTCAAAACAAGTACATCTGCACCCTTTTCTTTCATCGCATCACGTACTTTTTGTATTCTTTCTGTAATATCTTCACCTACATACTTTTTAGGTAGAATATAAATTTCTTCTTGAGGCATAGATGGTCTATCTTTTCCCCATACTGTATCTACTAAATCATCTGTTGTATGTAGTTTGGCATTTTTCTTTTCTAATTCTTTTGATAGATGAATTGCATCGCTGCTTGATACAATCTTTCCATCAAAGCCCAGGCATCCATTTTCTGGTGTATTATCAATTAAAAATGGAATAGGATCAACAACACCTTCTTGTCTTAAACGCATTAAAGTGACACAAGTTCCTTCAAGTTCATGTTCTGCTTGTGTAAAGTAACGTCCATCAGTCCATAATCCTGCAAAGTCTTTTGTTACAATAGTGCATCCTGCTTCACCAGAGAAACCACTGATGAATGATTTGCATTTAAAATAATCTGCTGTATATTCTTCTGATAAATGGTCGTCTTCATTTGGAATATAGTAAATATCTATACCCTTTTCTTCCATTAATTCTCTTAATTTTTCAATTCTTTGGTCTACTGTTTGCATATCTTTCTCAACTCTCCTAGTATCATTATATGCAAATTTTTAAATTGCACATGAAAAAAGGACTCTATAAAGCATTTTCTTTTATCCTCCATGCTTATTAAGCCCTTTTATATACTTATTGTTCTGCTTAATGTTTCACCATTATCAAGACATGTAGTCTTGTATTACTGTTGTACAGATATATTTAAATATTCAATTGTTATCTAAACTGTCCATTGGTCTACCCTCTAATAAAATCACTTTCTTTTCGGGTAAATAAAACATTTTTTAACGTCGCCTCTATAGCTCAATTACCGTTTCTATAGAAACGACTTCTTAATATTCGAGTAGTACCTTCTTCATATGAGTTACCTCCTTTATGTTTGGTTGGTATCTCTACACCCATAATATAATGAATGTTCAAGCTAAATTACAGTCTTTTTTTATAAAAATTTTTTAGCTATAATTAATATGTTGGGGTCGTAAAAATGATTCAGGATATTTTTCCACATATATTTAAAAATGAATATCATCCTAAAAAGCCAAAAGAAGACGATTATGTTTTTTCTTTTTTTCAAAATCTTGTAACAGTTAAAAAAGAGCATTCTTTCTTTAAATATCAAGACTTATCACAAGACAATACTGAATTTATCTATCTATTTGAAATTGATAATACTTCCTTTTTCTTATGTAATGAAATTAAAGAAGAGCATGACACTATATCTGTAAAAACAATGCGTACATATTTACCACAAGAATTAGCTTTTGCATGTATTACCGGATGGCAGTTATATGATTGGATGAAAAATAATCAATATTGCGGTAGATGCAGTACACCTACTGTTAGAGATACTAAAGAAAGAGCAATGCGCTGTCCAAAGTGTGGTAATGTCATTTATCCAAAATTATCACCAGCAGTAATTGTCTGTATTATAAATGCCAAAAAAGAAATACTGATCACCCATTACTCAAGCAGCTTTTATACGCATGATGCTTTAGTAGCAGGATATGCTGAAATTGGAGAAACAATTGAAGAAACCGTACATCGTGAAGTAAAAGAAGAAACAGGCTTAAATGTTAAAAATCTAGTTTATTATAAATCGCAACCATGGTCATTTTCACAAACTTTACTATTTGGATTTTTCTGTGAAGTAGATGGTGATGATACCATTCATATGGACCAAAATGAATTAAAATACGCTGCGTGGCATAAAACAAGCGATACCTTCGATTTACCAGATACCGCTTCTTTGACTGCTGAAATGATCCACTATATAAAAACTAAATAATTATTTATTCATCTATTTACAAAAAAGCAACTTGCTTCTTTTATTTCAAAATAAACTTGTAATAATATCTACACAATTATCAATTCCTAAAACACCACTATTAAGTGTTAAGTCATAATTTTGTGCATAACCCCACTTCATATTTGTATAGAAACGATGATATGCTGCACGACGTTTATCTTTATCTTTAATTCTTTCTTCAGGTGATTCTGCTCTTTCACCATATACTTCTACAATACGTTTAGCACGAAACTCTAAGTCAGCATGAATAAAAACTTTAAGACAATCCGCTTTATCTTCTAAAATATAATCTGCACAACGACCTACGATTATACATGGTCCTTTCTCGGCTAATTCTGTAATAACGCGATATTGATGTTGCCACAAGATATCTTCATTTGTAGGACCAAACATACGATTAGAAAAAGCTGCAGAGAGAAAACTTCCAGGAGAATATTCACCTGCTTCTTTAACATAATCTGGTGCAAAACCTGTTTCATCTGCCATCTTTTGAATGATTTCTGCGTCATAACAAGGAATACCAAGTTTTTCTGCAACCATTTTACCGATAGTACGTCCACCACTGCCAAATTCACGACTAATTGTAATTATTCTGTTTTTCATATTTCTATATCCCTTCTGTATTTCTTATATGATTGAATATAATCTGTATTTCTTCATGCTTTAATATAACTTCAGATAATTCAGGTTTATCCATATCTTTGCCTTTATACAACTTACCTTTTTCAATGATTTCCGTAATTTGTATCGTTCTACCATCCAAGGTATATGCATATTGATTAACATGTACATTAATATCAAATTTATCTTTATCAGTTTCTTTTAACCTTTTATAAAAAGCGTACTCATAATAGTTTGACTGGTAATAACCAAATTCTACTTTTCCATTTTGATTTATAGCATAAAAGCAGTTCTTATCTGGTGATACTCTATATCTGTATTTAAATGTATATGATTCTATCGCTAACAATGGATTCATACCCTCATAATAGTCCTGAAACTCTTCAAAATCATGATCTCTTAAGGCAATATACTCTTCCCATGCTAAAAGCTCATCCATATTAATTTCTGGTAATTTATCCATAATTTTGAAATCATACCGTATATGATCCACAAAGACTACTAAGCATTTACACTCGTCACAATACCAACAGTCTAAATCTTCCCCTCGAATACCATCTACGCAATCATATATTTGTGATAAGTATTCATCATTTCCTAATTGAAAATATGGATATTTCTTTACAATATCTTTAAAGAAATTAACACGAAAAGCATAAACAACTGGTTTTCCATCACCATTCCACATGCTATGACCTGAAGGACATGACGTATGTGCCATAATTTTTACCTCACAACCGATTATAATTAAAGACTAGTTTTTTCTACACCATTATTATCTAACGAACTTTTAATTTGAACAATAATTTACTTGGAAATAATATCTAAAATCATGAATAAACTATAGACCATATTTCAATAATTTTTTATATGTAGAATCTATTGCAAATGCCCCTAATGGAGTCGTTAACACTATTGCTAAAACTGCTACAGTAAGAACTGTATCACCACAAGCAAGTCCTAAAGAAAGAGGTATCCCTCCAATTGCCGCTTGAACTGTAGCTTTTGGTGTATAAGCCATCATTGTAAACAGTTTTTCATTTGGTTTAATACATGTTCCTAGTAAGCTAACAAATACCCCAACCATCCGAAACATCAGGGCAACAAGAATAACAATCAATGCTTTAATTCCTACTTTACCTAAATAATTAATATTCACTGTTACTCCAACTAATACAAACAAGAATATTTCTGCCGCAACCCATAACTTACTATATTTAATAGAAAGTCTTTTCGCTACAATCTCTCTTTTTTTCTGTATGCCGATACCAATAAACATAATGGCAATTAAACCGGAAAAAGTAATAGAGGTTGTTAAAGAATCTTCAATTACGACAAGCAAGAAAGAAACACTTAAAATAATTAGTACTTTCGAAGTATCTCTAATATGGACTTTCTTAAAAAGATATGCCATTAAATAACCAATAAGTAATCCAATTAGAATACCCAAAAATATTGACACAGGAATATTAATGAAATTAAGTATTGATGCATTTTCACCTTGTATCATCCCAGTAAATGTTGAAAATAGCACTATCACATAAACATCATCGACTGATGCTCCTGCAAGAATTAATTGAGGAATTCCTTCTTTTACACCATATCCTTCATCTATTAACTTAACCATTCTTGGCACAACAACAGCAGGAGATACTGCCGCAAGAACTGAACCCATTATCGCCGCTTCTAAAACGCTTATCCCCATGAGTTTTGGAGCAATAAATCATTCCAATTAATTCAAAAGTTGCTGGTACAAAACACATTAATATTGCTGGTTTACCTAATTTTTTTAAACCTGATAAATCTAGACCGAAACCTGCTCTAGTTAAAATAATAATTAAAGCTATTTTTCTTAAATCAGCAGATATTCCTAAAATACTGCTATCTAATAAATTTAAAACATATGGTCCTAATATAATTCCTGTAACTAACATACCTATTAAGCTTGGCAGTTTTAATTTACTACATATATACCCCATTGACATACCTACAATTAAAATTAATGAAATACTTAATAACATATATCCTCCTAAATAAACAAAGAAAAAGCTGACACTATCTGCGTAAATTTTGCGGAAGTCATCAGCTTTAATATGCGGTTTAAGTAAATATTTTACTTAGGGAGAACCTCATTCCCTTTTATTCCTTAAAAGGATGTCATATCAATCCATCTATTTCAATAGATATCTTTCTATCATTTTTACTTTTTCTTTTCTTCCCATTAATTGATAGTATTTACACCATAGTTGTGGAGATTGTAATGGAACTAATTCTCTTCCAAGTTTAATTTTTTCTACTATCTGATTTTCACTCAATGAACAGTCATATAGTTTACCTTCATATAGAATGGATAATCCTGCCATCACATCAACATCAATATCATCTATGACAAATTCCATAAATGTCTTTGTACGATAGATAGAATTTTGATCTTGATTAGATTCTTGAATTTTTCCCATTCCAAGTAAAATATCTTTCACTTTTTTGCATCATCATTAGAAACCATTAAGTCAATATCGTGGAATTCAGTTGTAATTCCTTTAAAATACAACAGCATTGAAGCACCCAATGCCCATTCAACATTTTCTTTATTAAAGTGATATGCTATCTTTTCTAATAATTCTAATTTTTCTTTTACTGTTTTCATCATTTACCCACAAAGTTACCAATTAACGCGATAATTGTATAAACAATCACATAA
>CAJJTI010000009.1 GCA_905194705.1 uncultured Solobacterium sp.
ATGACTTCTTCTCAGCAGAAAGCAGTCATATCTATGATAAAAATGGAGATTTAATCGCTGACGTAGGAACAACAATTCGTGAGAATGTTACTTACGATGAGTTATCCGAATCATTAGTTGATGCCTTCTTATCCGTAGAAGACTCTCGATTCTTCGAACATGATGGCTTCGATATGCCTCGTTTCATTAAATCAGCTCTAACAACATTCAAAAATATCTTAACGCATAACTCTGCTAGACAAGGTGGTTCTACATTTACCATGCAGTTAGTAAAACTAACCTACTTCCAGAATGATGATACTGGCGTAACACGTACTAAAGACGTTGAATATAAGGTACAACAAATTGCTTTAGCTAGAGAACTGGAGAAGAAAACTAACAAAAAAGCTATCTTTGAAATGTACTTGAATAAAATGAACTTTGGTGGTTCAGGCAATATCAGAGGTATTGAAAAAGCTGCTCAATACTACTATGGAAAACATGCAGGCGAATTAAATTTAGCAGAAAGTGCAATGCTTGCTGGTGTAATTAACTCACCTTATTACTACGATCCGCATAACTTCTTAGATTATGCAACAAAAAGAAGAAATACTGTTTTATATCTCATGAAACGTCATGGATATATTACTGAAAAAGAATATAAATTAGCTTGTCAAATTAAAGTAGAAGATACCTTAATTGATCCGAGTGATGCTAAAGGTTCTACTTATGCTTATCAATCTTATATTGATACAGCTATCAAAGAAGCTCAATCTTTAACTGGACAAGATCCATTAAGTGTAGCTATGGATATATATACATATATGGATCCTGCTGCTCAACAAGTTATGGATGATATCCAATCAGGAAATAATGAGAATGTAATCTTCCCTGATGAACTCATGGAAGTTGGTATCATCTCTGAAAATAACCAGACTGGTGAAATTGTTGCGATTGGTGGTGGCAGAAACTATGGTCGTGGTGGATCAATGTTACTAAATCACGCTACTCAACAATACAAACAACCAGGTTCCAGTATTAAACCAGTTGTTGACTACGCTCCAGCATTTGAATATCTAGGCTGGTCAACAAGCCATGTTGTTACTGATAAACCTATCCGCTATGCAGGTACAGATGTTGTCATTCGAAATGCAAGTGGTAACTATGGTGGACAAATGACATTACAACATGCGGTTAGTATGTCCTTAAATACACCAGCTATTCAAACATTACAGGAAGTAATTGAAACAGCTGGATGGCAAACAGTCGTTGATTATATTAAGAGTTTAGGATTCTCACAAGTTACTGATAATAACTTCGATATAGGTTTTGCGATTGGTGGTTCTAACTTTACATGTACACCACAAGAATTAATGGCTGCTAATGCAGTATTAATGAATGGTGGTTATTACATTAAACCTCATACAATTTCTAAGATAACATTTAGAAACGGTATGCAGGAACCAATTACTCCTACTTATGAAAAGACTCAAGTATTAAGTGAAGAAGCAGCATTCTTAACAGCAGTATTAATGCAAAATGTTGTTCCTCAATATGTATTTACACAATTATTGCAAAGAGATTATCCAGTATATGCAAAAACTGGAACAACTGACTGGGGAAGTGAAGGTTTACAATACAACATTCCACAGGGTGCTTCTAAAGATAAATGGATGATTTCTCAAACAAGTCAATACACAACAGCTGTATGGATTGGATATGAAAAAGGTGTAAAAGACGCTAATACATATTTTGATAACTACAAACAGAATTTAAATATTCAAGGTAAGATTTCTAATGAAGTATTATCTGTACTAAATGATGCAATTAAACCACAAGGTGTTCAAAAACCTGAAGGTGTAACTTCCATTACACATATCTTAGGAACATTTCCTTATGCTAGACCTATTGAGGGAATGGATGCTGGTTTAATTACAACAGGCTATATTAAAGCTGATAAAGCTGAACTAGTTGATCCTGAAACTGCAGATGCAGTAGAAGATATTACAGAATTCCACGCTGATTATGAAGATGGAACAATTAATATTACTTGGGGCGTTTACCCAAATCCAGAAAAGCTACAAGTAGCAGACAGTACAATGGATATAAGCTTATATAATGGTGATACATTACTTGTAGAAGCTTATGGTAATAGAATATTTGATTACAGCTGGATCTTTGGCCCAATACGTTATAAAGCTAGATTCAAACAAAATGGTGAAGTTAAAGCAGAAATAAGTAGCGAATCTGAAAACTACAGTGAAGGAATTGATTTAGAACCTGATACAGATACTGAAGCTTGTGGTTTCTATGGCTATGAATCTGGTCAAAGTCAATCAAATGAATACTGCTATACATTCCGCACACCTAAGGAAGAAAAGAAGGAAGACCCTGAACCAACACCAACTCCAGAAGCTACTCCTACTCCAACTCCTGAGGCTACACCAACACCAGAACCAACACAAGTTCCTGAAGCTACTGCAACTCCAGAAACAAATGAGTAAAAGAAAAGATTGTTCACTAATTAAAGTGGGCAATCTTTATTTTTTGTATTCTTTACAAATTGAAGTAAATGGACATTTATCACATTCAGGGTTTCTAGAATGACATAAATATCTACCGAAGAAGATAAACTGATGATGAGATTTAATCCATTTGTCTCTTGGTATTTTTCTTTTTAACTTCTTTTCTACAGTTAATAAATCATCATCTTTTTTAGCTAAACCAAGTCTTTTAGAAACACGGTTAACATGTGTATCTACTGCTAAAGATGGAATATTATAACATTCACTCAAGATAACATTTGCACATTTTCTACCTACTCCTGGTAATGTAACTAAATCTTTCATGTTATCAGGAATAACACCATGATATTTATCCACTACTACTTTTGCCATACCTTGAATAGCTTTAGCTTTATTACGATATAAACCTAAAGAATTGATTTCTTTTTCTATTGTCTCTAAATCAGCTTCAGCTAAAGATTCAATAGTAGGATATTTTTTAAATAATGATTCTGTCACTTTATTTACTGAAGCATCGGTTGTTTGTGCACTTAAAATAACAGCAACTGTCATTTCATAATTATTTTTATGATTAAGTTCACATCTTGCATCAGGAAATAAAATATCCAGTTCTTTTAATATTTCTTCAGTCAACATATTTGCCTGCTTCTATCATTTCCAGAGATACATTTTTATCTCTCCAGTTGCATAATATTTTATCAATATAAGCTAAATTCATCTTTTGATATGCACTTGCTGTACGTAAAGCATAAATAATCATCTGTTTATCATACATATGATTCCATTCACTGATTTTTTTCATTTCATTTTGTGATAAAGGTCTACCAAATTCTGTTTCAAACAAATCAAATAAAGGACTCTCTGTAACTCTTGTATCATGAGCGATATCAATATCAAAAAGACCATCTAAAATAAAGGAAACTTTATCTCCTTGCGCTTGAATATCTAAATATTTTTTAGCACATAAACCACCCAGTACAATATCTAAATCCTTTTTAGATAATCTTGTTTTTGCGCATAAAACATCAGAAGTAATCGTCATATGATGTTCATTTAAAAAGTCTATAACTAATACTGTAATTAAATCAGTATGTGTTAAATTTAATAATTCAATATTATCTAATATCCAGTCACGGTGATTAACATACTTTTGTTCATACCATTTCATTAACTATTTCTCCCTTCTATTTGTTTTCTTAATTGCAAAGACCATATCAGAATGATAAAATCTCATATATGTTAAAAAAATTATTATTCACATTTTTAGTACTTCTTATGTTATACAGTGGCATAGTTATTGGCTATGCAGTATTTGAACCGGTTTCTCTTGATGCATCAATGTCTACCTTGTCATTATATGACATTATTGATTATGCATCTGTACGTGATTATACACTAAGTGATCAGACAGGTGACGTGCATTATTACTATTTCTGTTCACCAGAAAATAACGATTGCATATATATGCAAAATACAGTTCTTAAGACTATTGAAGATGAAGAAAACATTAATTTATTCTCTATTCTTGAATATGTTGATATTACTGATTTAATCAACAATCTGCAAATCAACACTTTAAAAAATGAGTGGTCCATCAATAGTTTTCCTGCCTTTGTAACGTGTCACGTAGAAAATAATACAATTGTAATAGACCATGCAATTTCTGCATCAAGTCAAAGTCCTTTATCTAAAGAAGCAATTAAACTCTGGTTATTTCAAAGTGGTTTAACTGAAAATAAATCTATTGAAACACCTAATCCTTGATATCTGTATAATGTTCCATCGGTAAATCAGACCATAAGTTTTCAAGACGATATTGAGTGCGTGCATCTTCTGTAAAGATATGTACAACTACTGTATATAAATCTACTAAGATCCATGAGCTGTTATCTTCGCCTTCTCTAACACGAACATCATACCCTGCTTTATGAGCAGCATCGATTAAATCATTTGCAAGTGAAGCAGCATGTCTTACATTTTTCGCTGTTGCAATAACAAAATAATCTGCAAATGGACTAGTTCCACGTAAATCAATTGCTACAATATTTTCAGCTAATTTTTCTGATAATTTCTTTTCTGTAAATTCTAATAATTCATCCATATTCCTTTTTCCTTATTTTCTTAAATCTCTATTGATGAGTTCATCTTTTGTTTTTTCTACAGGATATTTTTTCGCATTTTTTATCATTTTCATTTGGACGATTTCATCCATATCTAACCCTAGTTTATCGAGCAATTGTTGCGAATAAATGATAACATCTGCAATTTCTTCTGAAACATGATTTAAATCATATTCTGTATCATTCCATTGGAAACATTCTAATAATTCTCCAGCTTCAATAGAAATCGATTTTGCTAAATTCCCTGGTGTATGAAACTGGTCCCAGTTTCTTTCATCAATAAAATCTCTTATGATCTTTTTTGTTTCTTCTTTCATGCATTTTCCTTCTTACGATATGCTTCACTTTCTTTAATACATAAGTCAAAGCCTTGTTTTAGACTTTTTCTGGTTAAGTTTAATTCCTTGGAAGCATCATATCCTCTAGTTGGTTCACATTTATCTGCAATATATAGTACTTTTGCATAATCACTCTTACCTGTGCCTAATGTATGATGCCAAATCGCATTTAATATCCTTGGATCGTGTAATCCCATTTCTTTTTTCAAGAAAAAGACAGCTGTTTCACTATGCCATACTTTAGGACTCATTGAAGTAATCTTAGGATCATATATATCTAAAATATCTTTATTCCATTCATCAGGTTTATTTTTAGTAATATCATGCAAAATTCCCATTGTACTAGCGACATATTGATCTAAATGACTTGTAGAAGCTAAATCAATACATACATCTTTTACAGCTAAAGAATGCAAGTATCTTTTTTGATTGCAGTGGAATTTTACAGCACTTTCAAAATAGTATCCTTTTTGCAGTAATTCTTTTTTTATTCCTCTTGCTCCAAGATAAAAAGAACCATTTCTAATTTCTTCTTCATCTATATTTGAAGCTTCTTTATGTAAGATAAGGTCATCATGATGAAAGTTATAATCAAGTAATAACTTACGATATGGTTTTATCGCTTTTTTTACTAATGATTTTCTTTCACTAATAGAGATAGTTGCTTCATTTTCTATCTCAAAGACGACAAAAGAAAGCTTTTCATCTTTCATCCATGACAAAGCTTCTTTTAATTCTCTTTGTGAAATCGGATCAAATATCCCTTTAAATATACCTATTTTTCTCATGGTAAAATGATTTTTGGCTCTTTTGCTTTACGATATAATACAAAAACTCTACCGATTTTTTGAACAACTTCACTCTTTGTATTCATCGCTAGATCAAAGATAATTTCATCAACATCATCACTTACTGTTTTTAATAATTTAATTTTTACTAATTCATGTGTTCTTAAAGCATCATCTACTGTCTGAATTAAATTATCACTTAAACCTTCTTTACCAATTTGGAATAATGCTGGTTCAGTCTGTGCTAAAGAACGTAAATAACTTTTTTGCTTACTTGTTAACATTAAAACATCGCCTTTCTAATTGTTACATTAACGCCACTTGGTACGCTAACTTCAATTGTTTTTGCTTGCCCACTTATACTAACCCATCCTAAACCATCAATAACAATATCTTGTTTTGGAAATGACTTAGGAAATACCTGTTTCTTAAACGTTTTGGTACATGGTGTAGGTTTTAATAGTTTACCATATTGTTTATCCCACAACTCATCTGCACGATTAACTTTTGAACGATGTGGTTTTTCTAAATGTTCACCAAGATAGAATACAACTGATGCTTTGAATACATTTAAGAAATCAATACGGCATAAGCCACCAATCGCAAAACTTTGATCTTCATGAATTTGATAAATCATCGGCTTAACTTCTTTTGTAGGTAGAATTTCTTTAATATCTTTTTCATCTACCTGCATTAACATACTGTTTTCCATCTCAAAACCAGGTGTATCAATCCATGTAATACCATCTTTTTCTATTTTATTAAATGCTAAAGTTGTGCCAGGGTATCTACTGCTTGTTAGAATTTTCTCTCCAAGTAAAGCATTTAGTAATGTACTTTTACCCGCATTTGCTTTACCGATTACGATAACATTACGATTATCATAGAATCTTTCTATACTTTCTAGTACTGTATCTCTTCCTTCAGGAGAATGCATAGAGGTAAAGATTAATTCTTTAATCTTAATATTGTATTCTTTTAATCTTGTAAATATGAATTGAGCTATCTTCTGATTACTTACTGCTTTTGGTAATAAATCTCTTTTCGTTGCGACAAGAATAATGTCTCTATTTTCTAATCTTTTGGCTAGACCCTTAATCATATTTGACTCAAAATCAAATAAATCAATTACCCAGACAATTAACCCATCTTGCTTTTCAATTTCTTCCATTACCAAATGCGAATCAATTCCTTTACGCATGGAAACAGTTAAATCACCATAATGAATTAACGGAAACATCTTTCACAATACAAAGAATCTTTTTTAGGTGTATAACCTGTTAATTCTCTATGATCATATTGAAGAGTAACCCCACATCCTTTACATACTGCCATATTTAATTCTCCTCATCAAACAAAGATATTCTTTCAATATCTTCATGAACTTTTTCATCATTTGCTTCTACTAATGGTTTATCCATAATTCTGCATTCTTCGATTTCTTTCTGCTTGTACCATTCTCCCTTTAATTCAAGAGGACTGGCAAATAGAGAATCTGTTGCCTTTAATGGAATATCACTAGCTTTTAACTCAATATCTTCTTTACCATTAAAGAAATGCAATACATCATATGAAGAAATGACATTTACATAAATAATTTCTTGTGGATTAGACTTAACTTTCTTTGCAATTAGGCTACCTTTAACTGGTCGATTTCCTTCTTGAATATCAGAAAGTTTAACCCGTTTCATATTACCAGATTTTGTCATAAAGAATAGAGCTGTTGTGTCTTTATTTACAGCACATCCTGAAGTAAGGATATCGCCTTTTGCAAGATTTAAGCCTTTAACACCTTTACTCTTTACACCAGTTGAAGGAATATCTGTTAAGGCATATTTAGCAGCGTAACCATCTTTTGAAACTAGGACTACGTCTTGCCCTTCATAGCAAACAAAAGCAGCACTTAGTTCAGCATTAGAAGCGATATTCATCGCTGTAGTTACTCTTGAATTTCTTTGAATCATCCAGTCTTTTACTGGTGTCTTTTTAATTAAACCATTGCTTGCAATAGTAACAATCCATGCATAAGTATCAAAGTTATTTACCAAGATTACATTTTGAATCTTGTCATCACCATCAATACGGATAACTTTATTCAAATGCATACCATTATCTTTCCACTTTGCTTCTTCAATTTGCCATACTGGTAAATATGCATAATTACCTTTGGAAGTAAATAACAATAATGTATCTAAAGTATCACAAGGAATTGAACCAATTAGTTCATCCCCTTCTTTTTTACCTGTTACTGTACCTTCACTTGCTGTAAACGAACGCATAGATACACGTTTTACATAACCATCTCTACTTACAGTAACAACTACTTTTTCACTTTGAATCATACTTGTTCGATCAATGACAATTTCTGATACCTGATCTTCAATCTTTGTCTTACGATCATCACCATAAGTTTCTTTTACTGTTCGTAATTCTTTAGAAATGACTGATTTTAAGATCTTTTCATTTTCAATAATCGCTTTGGTTTCTTCGATTTGATTAACAAGATGCGCAAATTCTTCACGCAAATCCATTATATCTGTATTAGATAAACGATATAAACGTAAAGAAACTATCGCTTCTGCCTGTATTTCATCAAAGCCAAATAACTGACTGATTCTTTTTTTAGCATCACTCTTGTCTTTTGAAGCTCTAATTTCCGCTATGATTTCATCTAAAATAGATACTGCCTTCATTAATCCTTCAATGATATGACATCTATCTTCCATTCGTTTTAATTCATAACGACTTCTTCTTAAAACGACATCTTTTCTAAATTCAATAAATGCATCTAATAAACCAAGTAAACCTACCTGTACTGGTCTTTGGTCAATGATTGCAACATTGTTATAGTTGTAATAAATCTGTAAATCTGTATTTTTATAGAAATAATTTAAAATCAAATCAATATTTGCATCTTTTCTAACATCGATAACAATTCGTAAACCATTTCTATCTGATTCATCTCTTACATCTAAAATACCGTCAATTTCTTTAGATATACGGATTTCATCCATTTGTTTAACAAGTTCACTTTTAATGACTTCATAAGGTATTTCCGTCACTAAAATCTGTTTACAAGTTTTTGCGTCAACTACTTCTGTCTTGGCTCTTACAACAATACGACCTTTACCCGTTGTAAAAGCATCCACAATGCCTTGTTTACCCTGAACTATCGCTCCAGTTGGAAAGTCAGGGCCAGGAATAAGTTGCATAACTTCATCCAGAGAACATGTAGGATTTTGAATACGATATATTGTTGCATCTATAACTTCCTTCATATTATGAGGAGGCATATTCGTTGCATAACCTGCCGCAATACCTGTAGCACCATTTACAAGCATTACTGGGAAAGGTACAGGTAATACAGTTGGTTCATTTTCAGTATCGTCAAAGTTAGGTGTCATTTCAACCGTATCTTTATCCAAATCATCTTCCATGACTTGAGTAACCTTAGCTAAACGTACTTCTGTATAACGCATTGCTGCAGCTGGATCATCGTCAATAGAACCATTATTACCATGCATATCAATTAGCGGTAAACGCACTTTCCAGTCTTGGCTCATGCGTACCATGGCATCATAAACTGATGTATCTCCATGAGGGTGATAGTTACCAATAACTAAACCGACGGTTTTAGCACTTTTACGATATGGATGATCCCATGTATTACCATCATGATACATAGCATATAAAATACGACGCTGTACTGGTTTCAAACCATCTCTAGCATCAGGTAAAGCTCTTTCCTGAATAATGTATTTCGCATATCTTCCGAAGCGGTCGCTCATAATATCTTCAAGAAGAGCTGGTATATATTTTGTTGAATCAATTACTTCTTTTTTCTTTGCCATTACTCGCCCACCTTAAAGTTATCTTCCAGTGTAAATTGAATATTATTTTCAATCCACTTACGTCTTAATTCTGCTTTATCTCCCATTAATGTAGAAACTCTCTTTTCTGCTAACATACCGTCATCAATACCTACCTGTATGAGAGATCTGCTTGCTGGATCCATTGTTGTTTCCCAAAGTTGAGAAGCATTCATTTCACCAAGTCCCTTATATCTTTGTACTTCAGCTTTACCAAATTTCTTTTTTAATGTTTCAAGTTCTTCATCTGTATAGCAATACTCTGATTGCTTTCCTTTGGTAATTTTATATAGTGGTGGTA
This sequence comes from uncultured Solobacterium sp., assembly GCA_905194705.1. Classification (GTDB taxonomy): domain Bacteria; phylum Bacillota_I; class Bacilli_A; order Erysipelotrichales; family Erysipelotrichaceae; genus Bulleidia. The sequence continues at coordinate 9,921 of CAJJTI010000009.1, forward strand.
AAGCGATATAAACCATACCCTGTTCCACAAGTGGTCGCATATAACGATAGAAGAATGTTAATAATAAAATCTGAATATGGCTTCCATCGTCATCGGCATCGGTCATAATAATAATCTTGTTGTAGTTACTTTCTTTATAGTCAAAATCAGCTCCAACACCTGCACCAATAGCGTAAATTAAAGTATTTAATTCTAAATTCTTTTCAATTTCACTCATGGTGCATTTTTCCGTATTTAAAACTTTTCCTCGTAAAGGAAGAATTGCCTGATACTTTGAGTCACGACCTTGTTTAGCACTGCCACCGGCTGAATCACCTTCGACTAAGAATAATTCTTTAATTGTGGCATCTTTTGTTTGTGCAGGTGCAAGTTTACCAGATAATATCTTTTCTGTTTTACCTGCTTTTTTCCCTTTTCTAGCGTCTTCTCTAGCTTTTCTCGCCGCTTCACGAGCTAAAGAAGCTTTCATCATCTTACGAACTAAATTATCACTTTGTTCCTTATTTTCTTCTAACCAATACGATAATTTTTCTGAAACAACAGCATCTACTGCCTGTTTTGCTTGTGGAGTACCAAGTTTTCCTTTTGTTTGTCCCTCAAACTGTAATAAATCTTCAGGAACAGAAACAGAAAGAATTGATGTTAAACCTTCACGAACATCACTTCCTTCTAAATTCTTATCCTTTTCTTTTAACAAACCGTATTTTCTTGCATAGTCATTTACAGCTTTTGTAAAAGCAGATTTATAACCAACTTCGTGTGTACCGCCATCACTTGTTCTAACTAAGTTTACAAAGCTGTATGTATTCTCTTGATAATCATCTGTATACTGAAAAGCTACTTCAACTTTTATGTTGTTCGCTTCCCCTGTAAATAAAACTGGAGCCATTAAGACCGTTCTATCTTCATGTAAATAATTCAAGAAAGAAATTAGACCGTTATCATAGCAGAATGTTTCTGATACTGGTGTCTTTCCTCTTTTGTCCGTAACCGTAATTGCAATACCACTTAACAAAAAAGCTTCTTCTCTTGCTCTTTCACAAACTGTATCAAATTTAAATTCTGTTGTAGAAAAAACTTCAGGATCGGGCATAAATGTAACTTTAGTACCGCTCTTGTTTGTTGTACCAAGTGATTCAAGTTTACCAATTTTTTTATCACCATGTTCAAAACGCATGCGTACAAGTTTAGCGTCATGGGCAACTTCTACAACAAGCCATTTACTTAATGCATTAACAACAGATGCACCTACACCATGTAACCCGCCTGCAGTTTTATAGCCACCTTCACTTGTGAATTTTCCACCTGAGTGAAGAACTGTAAAAATAACCTGCAGGGTATTCATACCACTTGAGTGCTGTCCTATTGGCATACCGCGACCTTCATCCTGTACCGTACAACTGCCATCAGCTTCTAATGTAATATTTATTTTTTTACCAAAACCGTTTAACGCTTCATCAATCGCATTATCCACGATTTCCCAAATCAAATGATGCAAACCTCTGCTGTCTGTTGAACCAATATACATACCTGGTCTTTTACGAACAGCTTCTAATCCTTTTAATATTTGAATGCTATCATCTTCATAATTTTTATTTACTGCCATTACTTACTCCATTTCAACCTTAATATTATACTAAAATAGATTTTTAGTACCACTTCATTTTCATAATAAATTCATGATTATTTTACGCACTATGCTAAAATACATAAGTGGAGGAATTTATGAAAACAATCCTAGTTATTATTTTAAGTTACTTATTCGGTTCCATTCCTTGGGGACTAGTTATTGGAAAAGTATTTTTCCATAAAGATATTCGTAAAGAAGGATCAGGTAATATCGGTGGAACAAACGCTGGTAGAATATTAGGAAAACCAGCTGGTATTGCTGTAATTTTATTAGATGCATTAAAAGGATACTTTGCTATGGTACTAGCTTACTATCTAGCAAAAGACGCTATTGTCTTTGCAGGACTAGCAAGTGTTATTGGTCATTGCTTCCCTGTCTTTGTTCACTTTCATGGTGGAAAAGCTGTTGCGACAACATTTGGTTTCTTCTTAGGTATTGCGACATTAGTAAATGGTCATATCTTTTGGCAATTTATTTTCCCGGTTCTATGTTTCTTAGTTATTTTATATCTAACGAAGATGGTATCATTATCCAGTATTACAGCTGTTTTCATAGAAGCCGTTGTAAGTATCTTTATCAATACAAATAAATTAGTACCTGTTGCTGTATTTATTTTATGGATTCTTCTCACTTATCGTCATAAGAGCAATATTGAACGTATTAAAAACGGTACTGAAAGTAAGATCAAGTGGATGTAATTTATGGGTAAAGTTAAATCTTTAGAGTTACCTATTAAAACATTAACGCAAAGTCCAAGAATAATATATGTCTATTTACCAAACGATTATGATGAAAATAGAAAAGAAAAATATGATGTTCTATATATGTTTGATGGACATAATTTATTCAGTGATGAAGTTGCTACATATGGCAAAAGCTGGGGCATAAAAGATTATTTAGATAAAACAAATATTCCCCTAGTTGTAATTGGTGTTGATTGTAATCATACTGGTAGAAAAAGACTTGATGAATATTGTCCATTACCTGTTTCTCTTGACAGTTGGATTCAGCCAATTACTCCTGAAGGTGATATAACAGCGTATTTTTTTGTTAACAAACTAAAACCATATTGTGAAAAAAAGTTTAATATTCACTCATCTAGAGAACATGTAGGTATTGGTGGTTCAAGTATGGGTGGCTTGATGAGTTTATATTGTATTGCTAAATACAATGATATATACAGTAAAGCTGCCTGTGTATCACCTACTATGGATATCTGTTTAGGCGAATTATTGAATTTGATTAATAATGCCAATATTTCACCTGATACAAAAATATATATGGATTTTGGCTCCAAAGAAGTAAAAAGAAAAGATCGATTTGCTTTCTGTATAGATGAATTATTACAAATCAATCATGCTTTCTCACTTCATCATGCTTCTACCTATCCTAATGTTGTAGTAGGTGGAACACACAGTGAAGCTTCTTGGGAAACTATCGTTCCTGTCTTTATCGATTATTTATATAACAGCAAATATTAATCCTTTGAACGATTATAATCATCCAAAGGATTTTTTTATTATATTTGTTCTCTCATTTCAACAGATAAATTTTATCGTCTTCTTCCTTCTTCAGAAAATTCCCTTTTCAAAGCATTTTCTGTCGGAAAAATAGTTGCAACTAAAATAATACATTGAATAGCTATAAGTATAAGTGATGCCTTAAAAGCTATATTGTAACTAGTTTTGAAAAATAGCAGAAAAATAATAATCGAAAAAATGAGCATAAGTAGTCCAGTCCTATACCAAAGTCGTCCGCAACACTCATTAGCAAATTTCCATGTGTCTATATTTCTCATCGATAGAGTTGTTCTATATCCTATTAGTCCATTTATATTTTTAGGATAGTGTTTCCACATCATTCTTCCTGTAATAATCACAATAACAGGCACTAATAAACTACATATCCATAAAGCAAACATATTTTCCTCCTGGTATATTCCTTCTTCATTATAACTTTCCCACCGAACAAAGAAGTCTAAACTGTTATGTCTAGACTTCTTTGTATATTTTGAATTAACCAATATGTTTTAAGAATGCTTTATAAGCACGGTATCCTTCAAATACGTCTGCTTTAGAAACGATTTCACATGGAGCATGCATATTTTGAACAGCAATACCAGCATCAATAACATCCATATTCAAGTTAGCTAAGATATAAGCGATTGTTCCGCCTCCACCTACGTCTACTTTACCTAATTCACAAGTTTGGAATTGAATGTTATCTTTTGCCATGGCTGCACGAATTTCTGCAATGAATTCAGGGTTAGCATCATTTGAGCCACTCTTTCCTCTTGCACCAGTATATTTGTTAAATACAATACCTTTACCAAAGTATGCAGCATTTTTAGGATCATCAACATCCGCAAAGTTAGGATCAACAGCACTAGATACATCACTTGATAGCATCTTTGATGCTTCAAATGTTTCATTTAGTTTAACAAGTGATTCAACACCATTCATAGATAGCATCTTTGCAATAGTATTTTCAAAGAAACGTGATTGCATACCTGTTGCACCAACTGAACCGATTTCTTCTTTATCAACTAAGATACAGCATGATGTTCTTTCTGGTTTATCCATTTCCATAATAGCTCTCATAGATGTGTATGCACATACTCTATCATCATGACCATAACCTAAAATCATTGAAGAATCTAAACCATAGCTTCTTGCATTACCAGCAGGAACAACTTCAATTTCAGCAGAAATGAAGTCATCTTCTTCAACACCGTATTTTTCTTTTAAGATATGTAATACATTAGCTTTTACAGCATCTTTTTCTTCTTTTGTTAGAGGAATTGAACCAACTAGAACATCTAATTGTTCACCAGTTACTACTGTTGAAGCTGGTTTCTTCATTTGTTCAGCAGCTAAGTGAATTAATAAGTCACCAATACCTACTACTGGATCTTTTTCATCTTCACCAACTACGATATCAACTGTTGTACCATCTTTTTTGCAGATAACACCATGAAGTGCCATTGGTCTAGCAACCCATTGATATTTTTTGATACCGCCATAGTAGTGAGTATCCATTAAAGCTAATCCATCTTTTTCATATAATGGCTTTTGTTTTAAGTCTAAACGTGGTGAGTCAATATGTGCACCTAAGATATTCATACCTTCTGTTAAAGGCTTTTCACCAATAACAAACATGCATAAGTTCTTGTTTTTATTTACTACATAAACTTTGTCACCTGCTTTTAAAGGTCCATTAACTGCAGCTAAATTTTTGAATCCATTAGCTTCAATTAAAGCTACTGCTTCTTTTACAAATTCTCTTTCTGTTTTTGCTTTACTTAAAAAAGCGCGATAATCTTCTGTGAAAACATCAAGTTCTTTTAAGTCATTTTCGTTGTACTTTTCCCAAACTGTTTTTAATTCCATATTCTTTCCTCCCTACATGATTAGTATTATATCATCTACCATACACTTCTTCGCCATGAACTATTGTCATTATGACTTTTGTTTTTAAAATATCTTCAAAAGGACACGTTGTAATGTCTGAATCTAATACTACTAAGTCAGCTTCGTATCCCACTTCTATTTTTCCTCTAGAATCACTATGAGACATCATTTCTGCACCTCTATCCGTATATGAAGAAATAGCTTCATCAATTGTTAAACATTCATTTTGATTCATTTCAACGCCTGTAATTGTTGATTTTCTAGTAACTGCTAAATATATACCTTTTAATACATCAGGTATTTCAACTGGAGCATCTGATCCATTTGCACATCTTGTATTTTCTAGTAATGTCTTATATGGATAACTTGTATCTTGTAGTTCTGGCGCAATTCTTTCTTTTAATACACTTGCATCAGAATCGATAAATAATGACTGGAAGTAACAATCTAACTTCATCTCAATGATTTTATCAATCTGATCTTTTCTTAATATTTGTGTATGCACTAAGCCATAACCTAAAGGATTATTTTCTAATACTTCATCTTTAAATACTTCTAGTGCTTGATCTACCGCTTTATCACCTATTGCATGAGCAACGGTTGGCATATTGTAAGTATTAGCTAAATGAATGATTTCTTTTAAATCTTCAGTATCATATAACAAAGTACCTGTTGTTTCAGAATTTAGATATGGTTTTGTTAAAGCTGCAGTATAACCACCAAGAGAACCATCTAATATCACCTTTAATGGACCTATTTCAAAGTTATCATCACCTACACCAGTTGTATAACCATCATCTAAGAAATTTGCTAAATCTTCTGCTTCATTGAATTCACATTGTTCCTCGATATGCAAAGTTAAATTACCTTGATAAGATTCCTGTAAAAATACATCAAGTGGATTTGTATAATCTTTTGTTAAAGACACAAAATCATCTGAACAAACACTTGTAATACCATGTTTATTTAACTCTTTCATTGCTAAAGATAAATAATGCTTCAATTCCATTTTTGTTGGTTCTTTCCGTAAAGAAAGAATGATATCCATTGCCTTTTCTTCAACAATACCTGTTTCATAGTCAATTCTGCCATTTTCATAGGCAACACTTTCCGTAATTCCTGCTAATTCTAATGCTTTTGTGTTAGCCACTAAAATATGACCACAATCTCTAATTAAAACAATTGGTATATCTTTTGATATATCATCCAAAAATGCTTTAGTTGGGCCTTTGTGGTAAGGATAACTGACTTCGTTATAACCTCTAGCTACGAATAGTTCTTCTTTATTCTTTGGTAAATGTTCAACTATTGCTTTTTTGATATCATCTAAACTTTGACAATATTTCAAAGATACAATACTTAATGTATAACCTAGACTCAACATATGAATATGAGAATCAATAAAACCAGGTAGTAAAAATGCCCCTTTTAAATCAATCAGTTCATCTTCATTTGTTATTTTCTTTAAGATATTTTCTGACGAGTCAATCTCTTGAATGATACCATCATCAATAAGTAAAGCATCCTCATCTTTTTTATAAATATTTGCGTGAATAATCGCCTTCATTTTTTATTTCACCTCATCACAAGGATAAATAATTCCTGTCTGTTTACGAATTTCTTCTATTGTAGAAATAATATCTACTGATAAAGCATGTGATACTTTTTTGGATTCAATATATCCATTTTCATAGCTTTCTTTAAAATCTTGAATTTCACTAATAAATGGATTTTGTACATGATCAAATAAAACTTCTTCGTTTTTTGTTTTACGATCAACATATGTTACTTTATTTATTAATGAAGCACCTTGAATAACTAACATGCCATTTTCTCCAGCAATAGTACATGGATAAATGGAATCTGAAGCTTTTGAGTTCATTACTACCGCTGAAAAATCAGGATAAGTAAATATTGCATTAGACGCAACATCAGCACCTGTTGGTAATAAAGATGCACTTGCTTGAATCTTGTCAGGTTTACCAAATAAACCTACAACATCAGCGATACAGTATACACCTAAATCCATAATCGCTCCATTACATAAATCACAGCGGAATGTAGTAGGATTTTTACCCTCTAAATAAGCATCATAGCGACTGGAATATTTAGAAAAATCAAATACTACATTATGAATTTTTCCTACTTTATGCAAATTATTTTTTATCACTTCAAAACCTCTAGAATATAAAGGCATAATACCATCATGCACATATACATGGTGCAAAACGGCTAATTCATATATTTCTTCAGCCTGTTTCTTTGTCACCATAAACGGTTTTTCAGTTAATACAGGATATCCCGCTAAAATACATTTTTTTGTCATTTCATAATGAAGACCATTTGGTACAGCCAAATAAATCGCATCTGCTATTTTCTTTTCCAGCATTTTATCTAATGATTCACATACTGTTTCAATATTATATTTCTGAGCAAATTTCTGGGCATTTTCTATATGTCCGCTTGTAACACAAGTAATCGTTATATCATCAATATGACTAGCGCCTTCCATAAATGAATCTGATACAAAATTTGTTCCTACAACTCCTATTTTCATAAAAATTTCAAACTCCTTCTCTATCAAGTATACCTCAAGAATAAGCTATAATAATTTTGGGAGAACATTTATTTATGAAAATACTGATTACTTGTTTTGATCCATTTGGAAATATGGAAATTAACGCTTCAAGAGCTGTATTAGATAGAATTGACACTTACAAGTTTGATGCTGAAATTATTAAGCTTGAAATACCTACAGTACGCTATAAATCACTGGAAATGATTCAAAAAGAAATTGAAAACTGTCATCCGGATGTTGTTATATCCCTTGGTCAAGCTGGTGGAAGAGCTGATATTACAATTGAAAGAATTGGCATCAATGTGGATGATTTCCGCATAGAAGATAATGCTGGTAATAAACCTCAAGATGAACCAATTTATCAAGATGGTCCTGATGCTTATTTTTCTACATTACCAGTTAGAGAAATTGTTAATGCAATAAATAAACATCATATCGCTGCTTCCGTTTCAAATACTGCAGGTACATTTGTTTGTAACCATGTACTGTATGGAACTAGATATTATTTAGAACATCATTATCCAAATATTAAAAGTGGTTTCATTCATGTCCCATTCATCAAGAAACAAGGCGAACCACTTCATAAGCCATATATGGAATTAGAGGATATTGTTAAAGGTATTGAAATTACTCTTGAAACAATTATTTCCAGATAATTTTCGTATCCTGGTATTGTTCTAATTCACCAATTGTATTAATGACATCCTTTTTCTCAAAGGATGTTTTTTTCGATACCACAAATGCAGAACTACCATCTTTACGATAAATAATTGCAATAACTGTACCGACATATTCATCAACTGCTTCATCTAACCCAAAGATATAAGCATTTTCAAAGTTATCTTCTAAAAATTCACTTTCATTTACATAACCAATATTAACCGGTAACAGTAAATCAGGAATCAAGCTATGAAAACTGCCATATGGTTGATCTACAATAACATGAACTTCTTTTCCTAGATAATCCTGATAGAAAAGATATTCCATCTCTATTAAAGAAATAGACTCATTTAATTCTTCAGAAACAACATTAAAACCTAACTTTTCAAACTGTTCTTGATATTTAGTAAATACATGAATATGTAAAGCACTGCAACCGATATGCTTAAATTCTTTTTCAACAAAAGATAATAAGATAAATTGATTTTTAAGTGCTGATTCTTCATTTCTTGAAGCAATCATCAAAATATCAAAAGTATATGTATCATAACAAATTGCCCCGTCTAGGTCTTTTTCAAATATGCCTATATATGAGCCTTTTGCTTGAATATCAGTTAGATATTTTTCAAAGTTATCTCTTTTTTCAGAATCAAGTTCAAAGTTACACATAGAAATAAATGAAGCTCTAAATAAATTTTGAGCATCTAGTATTTCTTTGTTATCTAATGAGCGAATATCCATTAAAAATCAAGTTCCTTATCATATAAAGCAACAGCATCCTGAATAATTGTGTCCATGATTTTCTTATCTGTCTTCATTACAACTACAGTTACACCCTTTGATTCTTTTTCTGCTGTTTCTTTTAATGTATCAGCTAGATTAGCATCTACTTTTTCTGCTTCTACAAATAATGCATATTGCATTACCATACCAACATACATTGCTTTTAACCAGACTCTATCAACTGTTTTAAGTTCACAGCATTTGTCATATACTGCATTAACTAAAGCTGTAGGATAAACAGATGGTTCACCATATCTTACTTCCTGTGGTACATTTACAGGAGCACTCTTTGCTATTTCACCACGATTTAAGCGATTAACTAAATCTGTTGGTAAAACAATATTATCTGACATTGGGTTTAATACTACGCCTAAAGTACCATTCTTTGAATCATTCGCGATTAAATCATAATCTGCTAATGTACGAGCGATATATTGAACGGTTTGTCCTGGTTGAACAGCAAGTTTTTGTGCTTCTTCCATATCTGTAAAAGCTGGGAAAAAGGCCTTTCCATCTTTTGTATTAATAATGACATATTTAATTTTAGCGTCTTTTGGAAGTTTAATTTTTCCTGTTTTTCCTGCTGGAATAGGAACACTGAAAATTACTGGAGCTAATAAATTAGCTTTTTTTAGTTCTGCAAACATTTTCTGTTCATTTGCAGCTGTACGTTCATTTTTCAAAGTAGTTAGAGCTTCTTTTAAAGCTTTGTTATCAATTTGTGCTGTTTGTTCTTTATTTGCCATATTTCTTGCACCTCGTGAATCATTATATCGTATTCGTCAAATAATGACTATTATGTAAAAGATACAGTTTCATTAATTATTAATTTATTATTCACATTTCTATCACATAACAAAGCTAAAGTAGTGTTGTAAAAAGTAAGGAGTAAAAGAATATGAGTGAATTAAATAGTCATACAGAACAAAATGAGACAGAAAATCCAAATGTTATTGATGCAGAAGTTCACACAACAACTGCAAGCGTCTCATCACCTATAAAAAAAGAAAAGAAAAATCATCCTGTTTTAGTTGTATTACTTAGTGCTGTATTAGGTACAAGTGGTGGTGCCTTAGGTGCATATCTAGTCACAAGTAACAATGCATCTTCAAAACAAGTTATTGTTTACCAGGATACAAATGGTGCAACAACATCAAACACTTCTAATACTGCTAATAGTGGTTTATCTATTAAAGAAATAGCAGCTAAAGCTTCTCCAAGTGTAGTTGAAATCAATATCGAAGGTCAAACAACAGGTTATGGTTTCTTCGGTGGAACTTATACTACACAAGCTGCAGGAAGTGGTGTAATTATTTCTAAAGATGGTTATATTATTACAAATAACCACGTTGTTGAAGGAGCTATTTCTATTACCGTTAAAACTAGTGATGGTACAGAATATGCTGCCACATTAGTTGGTACAGATTCTAAGAGTGATATTGGCGTCATCAAGGTTGAAGCAGATAACTTAACACCAGCAACAATTGGTGATTCTTCAACTATTTCAGTTGGTGATACAGCAGTTGTTATCGGTAATCCATTAGGAACTCTTGGTGGTACAGTAACAAATGGCATTATTTCTGCAACCGATAGAGAAATTAGTATTAATAACGAAACAATGAACTTAATACAAACAAACGCTGCAATTAACAGTGGTAACTCTGGTGGTGGTATGTTTGATGCTAATGGTAACTTAATTGGTGTTGTTAATGCAAAAGACTCTGGCACAACTAGCTCCGGTACAACTATTGAAGGATTAGGATTTGCGATTCCAATCAATGATGCCATGAACGTAGCTAAACAACTAATTGAAAGTGGTCAAGTAACTGATAGACCTACAATTGGCGTTACATTACAAACCATCACAAAAGATTATGGCAACTACAAAGCAGGTTTATATATCACAGATGTTTCTAAAGGATCTGGTGCTGAAGCTGCAGGTTTACAACCTGGCGATCAAATTGTAGGTGCAGATGGTACAGAAATCTCTTCTTATACAGAGTTATCTAAGATTCTTCGTAACAAGCATGTTGGTGATATCTTAACATTAACTATTGTTAGAGATGGTGAACAAATGGATGTTGATGTTACCTTAACTGGAGCATTAACAGAAATTGCTAAAGGCTAAAAAACTACATAATGACAAATAATTATTATGTATTAGGAAACGGTGCTATTTTATTAACACCGTTTTTTCTTGTGTACTAAGACTAATAAAAAGAAAACCCATCTTGACTTCTTATTAGAAATATAATGGGTTTTAGTATTCATATTAGTTTTTTATTATTTACGATCTATATAAGCTCTTAGTAAATCAAATGTAGCTATTACACCATCAATATGACTTCTTTCCATACCGTGACTATGAGCTACCCCTGGTCCAATTAAACCACCTTTTATATTATTACCACCTTTTAATGCAGCACCTGTATCTGAACCGTAGAATGGATAAATATCAATCGCATGACAAATGTTATTTTCTTTTGCAAGATTACTCATTAAAGTTGTAATGTCATAATCATATGGTCCACCTGAATCTTTTGCACAAATTGATACATCTCTTTCTGTACAGCTTAAATCTTCACCAATGCATCCCATATCTACAGAAATAAACTCTTTTACATCTTCTGGCACGTAACTCGCTCCATGACCAACTTCTTCATATGTAGAAATACAAATATAGAAACCTCTTTCTGGCACAATATGATTTGTTTTATAAGATTCTAATAAACTCATTAAAATACAAACACTTAGTTTATCATCTAAGAATCTAGATTTGATATAGCCACTTTCACAAAGAACTGTTTTAGGATCATACGCAATATAGTCACCATTTTCAATACCTAACTTTTGCACATCTTTTTTGCTTGAAACAACTTCATCAATTCTAACTTCCATATTTTCTTCAATATGTTCTTTAGAACTGCTATCTTTAAATACATGCACACTTGGAGAAGTAGAAAGAATTGTTCCTGTATAGCACTTGCCATTTCTTGTATAAATACGACAATATTCACCATCTAATGTATTTAATAATGGTCCACCTACTTTAGTAATTGCTAAATTTCCATTAGATTTAATAGAACGAACCATTAAGCCTAAAGTATCACAATGAGCACTAAATGCTAAAGAATGACGATTATCTTTACCATCTACTGGAATATATAAATTCCCTTTTTCACTTCTAAAATAAGATACATTTAATTCATCGCACTTTGAAGCAATATAATTGATTGCTTCTTTACAAAATCCACTTGGTGAATCAATTGCGAATAATTCTTTAACTAACGTTTCAAAATATTCTTTATTCATTTGCATTACTATCCTCCTCTTGATTTACATCCTCTGTATTTGTTGAATCAGGTATTTCATCTGTTTCAGGTACTATTGTAGGTGTTGCTGTAATAACAGGTTCTGGTACAGGTGTAGCTGTTGGTTCTATTGTAGGAACACTAGTAGCTACTGGTGTTGGTGCTACGGTAGGTGCAGTTGTTGGAACACTTGTAACTACTGGTGTTGGTGCTGCAGTTGGCGCAACTGTTGGAACTATTGTTGGAGTTGGTGTTGATGTTGCTTCTGGAGAACTTGTTGGTTCTTCATTTTCTTCTACAATACATCCTGCATATGGATCACCTGTAAACCCATCGTTGCAATAGCATCCACCACTATCATCACCCCAGGCATTTTCTCCACAAGACGTACTTGTTGCTTCATCTTGGGTAAAATCTTTATTTGTTAATGGATTAACTGTGAATAGTCCTGAAGGAACACCAATAATCGTTGGAATTGCATTTAATGGTTTAGGTCTATCATCTTCTGTAATATAACTATGCTCTCTAAAATATTGGAATAATGTAGTTAACCCTTTCTTTGATAAATGTAAACCATCATGGTCCATAATACCTGACGCTGCGTATCCTGTCTTAGCATCTTTTAATACTTCTGATGAATTCAAAAACTTCCAATCGTTTTCTTCACACATCTTAACAATCGCTTTGTTATATGCATCAATTTGCGTCATAGTTACATTTGGATAGTCTCTTTTCTCACTTACTGGTGGAATTGCATTTACGATAAGATCGGCATATGGATAAGCTTCTTCAATAGCTTTTAATTGTTTTGTATATCTTTCAATAAAGTTAGTCGCATCAGTACTTTTACCTGATAAATTGTTTGTGCCAAAAGTAATAATAATTCTTTGTGGTTGAAGTATTTTAACCGCATCTACCATCGTAAATCTACCTGTGCTGAAATCAATAACTGGCATAGTTGATATTGCATCAATACCCATACCTACAACACCAATTGAATTCTCTTTAGTTGTAAATGTTTTTTTGTCACTGTCAGTAAATGTTAAGAATCTTGCTGTGTTAGAATCACCCAAAAATAATGTTGAGTTAATGTAATCTTTTCCAGCATCATCTGTTTTCTTTAAAATAGTACCTTCATATTCAGTATCATTTATTTTATTTTCATCAGGCTTATATGTATCGGTTGTTGGTGTAGGTGTAACTTCAGGATTCTTGGAATGATTCATATTGCAACTGACAATTCCTACTGTAAGTAGTAATAGACATACACATAACAATCCTAATAAAACAAGTGCCTGGACATTTAGTTTTCTTTTTCTCTGCTTTTTCATTTCTATTATTCTATTACAAAAAAAATAGAACCGCAAAAGATCCTATTTATCTTCCGCAATTTCTTTTTCAAGAAATGCTTTCAATTCTTCAAAATCATGCTTTCTTTCTTCTGTTACTACTGGATATTTTGGGTCCATATCTTCTAATACAGATAAGATAATTTCTCTTACTACATAGCGCATATACCATTTATTATCTGCAGGTACTTTTTGCATAATACACCACAAATACCATGTGCAAGCTCTTTAGAAGTAGATGCCTTAAAAGGCAATAAACCTACAATTACCATCATTTATTTAGCATTGTCTTTTCTCTTTCTTGTGGTATACTTAATTAGCTTAATTGCAGGAATACCCAAGTGGTTGAAGGGGCAGGCTTGGAAAGCTTGTAGGTCTGTAACAGGGCGCCAGGGTTCGAACCCCTGTTCCTGCGCCATAAATAAGTTAGAAAGACCGCATAATTATGCGGTCTTTTTATTTATAATACTTGTGATAAGAATTCTTTTGTTCTTTCATTTTTAGGATGTTCAAATACTTCTTCTGGAGTTCCTTCTTCAGCAATAATTCCACCATCAATGAATAAAACACGATTACTGATTTTTTTAGCAAATCCCATTTCATGCGTAACAATTACACAAGTCATACCCGATTCAGCTAGATTCTGTATTACTTCAAGAACACCTTTTACCATTTCAGGATCTAATGCACTTGTAGGTTCATCAAACAGCATCACATCAGGATGCATAGCCATCGCTCTAACAATTGCTAAACGCTGTTTCTGACCACCTGATAATTTACGTGGGTATTCGTTCGCTTTTTCTTCAAGCCCAACCTGTTTTAATAACTCCATTGCTTCTTTTTCAGCATCCGCTTTCGATACTTTCTTTTCAAGCATTGGTGTAATTGTAATATTGTTCAATACAGTTAAATGAGGGAATACATTAAATTGCTGGAAAACCATGCCTATCTTCTGTCTATGTGTATCTAAATCAGTACTTTTAGCATCCAATTCTTGTCCTTCAAAGATAACCTTTCCACTTGTTGGTGTTTCCAGCAGATTCAAGCATCTTAGAAATGTACTCTTTCCTCCGCCACTTGGTCCAATAATAGATACAACTTCTCCCTGATAGATTGTTTGATTAATTCCTTTTAATACTTGTAGAGAACCAAAGTTCTTCTTGAGATCGACTGTCTCGATCAATGGTTTTTTCATATCAGTCACTTTCAGCCAACCTCTTTTCTAATAATCCTGACAACCACGTTAATACAGTTGTCATAACTAAATACATACCTGCAATGATAAACAATGGCTGCCATGTTAAGAATTTATTTGCAAG
>CAJJTI010000010.1 GCA_905194705.1 uncultured Solobacterium sp.
CCTACTGCTGCCTCCCGTAGGAGTCTGGGCCGTGTCTCAGTCCCAATGTGGCCGTTCACCCTCTCAGGCCGGCTATGCATCATCGTCTTGGTGGGCCGTTACCTCACCAACTAACTAATGCACCATAAGCCCATCTGCTTGTGTTTCTCTCCTTTAATAATATCGGGATGCCCCGTTATTACCTATCCGGTTTTAGCACTCGTTTCCAAGCGTTATCCCGGTCCCTGCAGGTAGGTTGCTTATGTATTACTCACCCGTTCGCCACTAAGAGCTCTAGCAAGCTAGCTCTCTTCGTTCGACTTGCATGTATTAGGCACGCCGCCAGCGTTTATCCTGAGCCAGGATCAAACTCTCCATTTGATTTGACTCTTATTTTTAGATCTCTAAACGATCTTTTCTTATAAAACAATTGACGTTCTTTCGTGTTTAATTTCTGTTCAGTTTTCAAAGATCAATCTCTCCAACGCTGTATCTCTACCTCATTGGCGCAAATCAATATACTACTCTTATTCATTAACTTTGTCAACAAATTTTTTCATATTTTTTTTGCTTACTTTCAGCTCTCCGCTTACTTGTCCGCCTTGCTTGATTGCTTATTGATATTACCCTATTTCTATCCTTAAAGTCAACAGATTTTTTCCTTTTTTCCCTTCTTTTTCTCTTTTTTCTCTGTAATCGGTTTCTTTTTGCCTTTTCTTCTCTTCCCTTTAAAAAAGATAGATCCCTTCCTTTTCTGAATCTATCTTTTATCTATATTAAATGCTCAATATTCTATATTTCTGCCTATACTTTCTTTTCCATATAATCGTATTATATTTGAAATTCGTGTCTTTATTATTTCTTTATTGTATGGTTTTTCTATCTCTTCAGCCATAGTTCTATTTGTTTTAAATTTCATTCAGAAAAACACTGTTTTTCCTTTTCTTTGCCCTATACATTAACTGATCCGCTTTGATTACACTTGATTCTATTGGTTCATCTTCTGTTATTACCGCTCCGACACTCACGCTTATCCGAAACTTTTCAAAGCCTGGTATTACTGTAGAACAAATCATTGATCGAATATGTTCTAGTTTTAATTCAAAACTTTTTTGTTTGATTCCCAGCTATACAATTAAAAACTCATCCCCGCCAAATCGTATTACAGCATCATCCTCACGTATATTTTGAGAGATGACATTTACAACAGTTTTAAGAACTTCATCTTCAGCTTTATGACCATATGTATCATTGCATGCTTTAAAATTATCTATATCAATAATCGCTATTCCTGCTGGTTCTGTTTCCATTTTGATTTTTTCTTCATAATACAGACAATTTAAAGCACCAGTCACTGCACCTTTATAGATTTTTTCGTTATATGATGAAAGATTTACCATTAAATGGTTATATCCTTTTGGTTCAATGAATGTATTATCTTCTAGTTTCCTAATCATTTCCATTACGTATGGTTGATTATCTATTTCACAGTATTTTGTGAAAACTTAAAAACAACTATCATTACAGAATTCTATTTTTGCGTAATCTTTTTTAGTTTTAAATGTATCTGTTGAAATGCAATGATTGCATGTTTTATTCTTTTCCCAGAAGTCATAGCATTTACATGGTACACCTTCTTTTAGTAAATGACTTTCGCCAGCAATTTCATTTTCTTTCAAAATACGAACTATATCAAAAATACTTCTGAGTTGCTTGATAGCTTTATCAGTTTGATCTTGTGTTATTTTCAAAATTTCCCCACTTATTTTTCACCCTAAAACTAATTACTTAATAAATCATCTAATGATAATCCACAGTAGTATAATTCCATCTGGAAATATAATTTAACGTTTTGAATCATTTCTTTTACCGAATCTTCACAATCTGCACTTGCTTGATCAGTATTAAAATCATAAATACAACTACTTCCAAATACACCTGTATCGCCAACCCAGTTATAAACATATTTTGAAGAATAATTTGTATATGTAAACTGATGATTTTCAAAATCAACAGTATATGACTCATTGTCATTATATTGTGTTAGATATGTTCCATCTTCTTGTTTTTCATATCTTAATCGACTAACTAATCTCTTTTGGAAGGTTTCCGTCGCATTTTGGCCAGGCTCATCATTTTGAACATTATTGTCAGAAATATTATCTGTATCAATATTTTGGAATTCATCATATGATGCTTGTTCTTCTTTTATTGCATCATCCACAACGACAGATGTTTGATTTAGTTTTATATAATTCACACTGCTAAAATAATCAATATATGTTGTTAATTCATCTATTACAACAGACACCTGAAAACTAACTTCTTCTTTAACAAAAAAGCCTTGATTGTTAAATGTTTGCTTAACAACTCCTTTTGTGACATTCACATTATCGTATCCTGCTATACCTGAAACATCATAATGATTTAAAAAGTAGTTATAACTAGCTTCGTCAGATAATGAAATAGTAAAAATTTGCTCATCATCTACTACATCTTTGCTAATCTCTAAAATATCTTCTTGTTTAATTGACAAGATAGAAATAGGTGTCTGCATAACAGCTGTTAGCGCGGCATAGTCCATATCCTCATAATATTTAACACCATTATAATCATTGTATAGTCTACCATCATAATAATAGCCTTCAACTTTAGACTCTACAGTATCACCATTAATATATTCAGTAATATGTGCAACAGGATTATTTGAAACATTTTCTGCTTCTAAAATACCATCAAAGCTATATTCGACTTGCGAGTCATCACTATAATATAAATTATAAATATTCTTAACTCCAACAGTATATGAACTTGGATTTTTTAAAATCAATAAATGATTTGCATAATCTTCATAAACACTATCTGTCTCAGGCAATTCAGTTGGTGTAAAAGATGCAACGTTATCTATTATTTCTTTTTGTTTAGTAGTCTTACATCCTACAAGTAATATACAGAATAGCGTAATAAGTAATATCTTTCTCATATATGTCTCCTTATATGTGTATGTTGTTACTAATCCTCGCTTATACCTTATTTTAGCACTGAAATAAAGCATTTTTAGCGATTAGTTATATATTTTATCAAATAAAACTAAATTCGCCAAATTCGCACAAAAAAAAGCGGTCAGATTTCTCCGACCACTAATCTTGATTTGATTAAACTATACTAGTTCAATGAAAGCCATAGGTGCAGCATCACCACGACGAGTACCAGTTTTTACAACACGAGTGTATCCACCGTTACGGTCTTTATATTTAGGTGCTACTTCATCAAATAGCTTTTGTAGAACTGTTTGCTGTGTTTTTTCATCAGCTACAACATCACGAATGAATGAAGCAGCTTGTCTTCTAGCAGCTAAATCACCTTTTTTACCAAGTGTGATTAGTTCATCAACAACCGAACGCATATCTTTTGCTTTTGCTTCAGTAGTCTCAACACGTCCATAGAGAATTACAGATGTAGCAAGATTACGGAGCATAGCTTTGCGGTGATCGGCAGTTCTTCCAAATTTACGATTCCACATTTTAAAATTCTCCTTATTCGAAGGACTTAAAGCCCATACCTAATTCTTCGAGCCTTTCCTTAACCTCTTTTAATGATTTCTTTCCGAGGTTGCGGACTCTCATCATCTCATCCTCGGTCTTCTGTGTAAGTTCATCGACAGTTTGAATACCTGCTCTCTTTAAACAGTTATAAGAACGTACAGACAAGTCTAAATCTTCAATCATTGTTTGTGTTCCCTTAACTGGAGCTTCAGGTCCATTTTCTTTTAGTACACTGCTGATATTCATAACATCATCATTGATACCAGCAATAATATCTAAATGATCAATTAAAATTTTAGCTGCTAATGATAATGCTTTCTGTGGGTTGATTGAACCATCTGTTGTGATTTCCATAGTTAAGCAATCATATTTAGAGTCTTGACCAACACGAGTTGGTTGTACATCATAAGCAACTTTTTGAATAGGTGTATAAATTGAGTCTGTAAATACAGTTCCAATACCCTGTGAGCTTCCTTGATTTAATTGTTTGTTGACGTCACTGCCTACATAACCACGTCCATTTTTAGCGTGCAGTTCCATTTCAAGAGTAGCCCCTGCTTCTAAGTGAGCAATTTCTAAATCTTTATTAAGAACTTCAACTTGTGCTGGACAAATAATGTCTCCAGCTGTTACTGTGCATGGTCCTTTCGCAGAGATTTGAAGAGTATAAATTTCATCATCCTCTATTTTCATAGTCAACTGTTTTAGTTGAAGAATGATCATTGATACGTCTTCGCGTACGCCTGGAATTGTCGTGAACTCATGATATACTCCATCAACTTTAATAGAGTAAACAGCAGCTCCTGGCAATGAGGACAAAAGTACTCTGCGTAGCGCATTCCCGATTGTCGTACCGAATCCTCTCTCTAATGGAGATAGGACAAATTTACCGTAGTTTTCTGATTCTACATATTCTTTTACTTCAAAATCGGCGCGTTCAAATTTTTGCATGCATTCATCCTCCTGTCTTAAAAATTAACCACGTGGCCGTTTAGGTGGACGGCATCCGTTGTGAGGAATTGGTGTTACATCGCTAATAGCTGTAATATCAAGTCCTGCTACTTGTAGAGAACGAACTGCAGCTTCACGTCCAGGACCAGGTCCTTTAACATTTACTTCAACACTCTTCATTCCTTGTGCTACAGCAGCTTTAGCAGCAGCTTCTGCACATAATTGAGCTACATAAGGTGTAGACTTACGTGAACCTTTGTAACCTAATGCACCAGCAGAACTCCAAGCAACTACGTTACCTGCTTCGTCTGCAATTGTTACGATTGTATTGTTGAATGTGCTATGGATGTGAGCAACACCCTTAGTCACATTACGTCTATTTTTCTTTTTACGGACAGTCTTTTTTCCGGCCGCACTTTTATTGTTTGCCATTTTCAAATCCTCCCGTTATTTCTTCTTGTTAGCTACAGTACGACGTGGTCCCTTACGAGTACGTGCATTTGTACGAGTACGTTGTCCACGAACTGGTAGTTGTCTTCTGTGACGAATACCGCGGTAGCATCCGATTTCCATTAAACGTTTGATGTTTAATGCGCGTTCACGACGAAGATCGCCTTCTGTTTTGATTAAGTCAACCTTCTGACGGATTGCTGTTTCTTGTTCATCTGTTAAATCTCTTGTACGGATATCTTCGCTAATACCACATTCTGCTAAAATTTTCTTAGCAGTTGTAGGGCCGATACCGTAGATATAGGTTAGTGATATTACAACTCTTTTGTTTGATGGAATATCAACACCTGCAATACGTGCCATAGTTCAATTTCTCCTTTTCGATTAACCTTGTCTTTGCTTATGCTTTGGATTTTCGCAAATAATCATTACGACACCTTTGCGCTTAATCACTCTGCACTTGTCGCAAATCGGTTTTACTGATGGTCTTACTTTCATGATTTCCTCCTGTGTAATCCCTTCGGTCATTTATGCCGATATGTAATGCGCCCACGTGTTAAGTCATAAGGCGAAATTTCCACGGTGACCCGATCGCCTGGTAAAATGCGTATGTAGTTCATCCGGATTTTACCAGCAACGTGAGCACGGATCTCGTGACCATTCTGAAGTTTCACCTTGAAATTGGCATTAGGAAGTGTTTCCTCCACGATACCATCAATTTCAATGACATCCTGTTTTCCCATTCGTTCTCTCTTTCTCATGATACGCCTCAAGCGAGACTAAAAAAGTCTCGCTTAAGTTGTATTATGCAACCTTTCCTAAAGCTTCTTTTACTTGAGCATAGACTGCTTCAGGAGTTTGTGATGCATTAATATGCACAACAAGTCCCTTATTAGAATAATAATCGATAACAGGTTTAGTACTGTTTTCATATTCTTCCATTCTAACCTTCAATTGTTCGATTGTATCATCGCTTCTTTGAATGACTTTTGTTCCACATTTATCACAAATGCCTGGTACTGCTGTTGGTTTGCTGTCTATATGGTAAATTTCTTTACAATTAGGGCAGACCCTTCTACCAGTAATACGTCTAGCCAGCGTATCAAATTCTACATCAAGTGCTATGACAATATCAATAGCTTTTCCTATAGAATTACTAATTTTTTCAAAATTTTCTGCTTGAGCAAGTGTTCTAGGGTATCCGTCAAGTAAATAGCCTTTCTTAGCATCATCTTTTTGAATACGTTCTTCCACTAAAGCATTGATTAACTCATCAGGGACAAGTCTACCAGAATCCATATAAGATTTTGCTTCACGCCCAAGTTCTGTGTTATCCCTCACACTTTCTCTTAGCATATCGCCAGTAGAAATATGGGGAATATCGAAGTCTTGAATAATGCGATCTGACATTGTTCCTTTACCAGCACCTGCCGGTCCCATTATCAGAATATTCATACTTTTAAGCTCCTATTTTAAGAAACCGCGATACTGTTTTTGTGTTAGTTGTCCTTTTAATTGTGACATTGTTTCCATCGCTACACCTACTACAATGATAATACCAGTACCACCAACTGAAACAGATGTAGGAAGAGACGTTACCATTGGTAATAAGTAAGGAAGAACAGCCATAATAGTTAGGGCTACAGCACCTAAGACTGTAATTCTATGAATTACTTTCTTTAGATAAGTTCTAGTTTCTGAACCAGGTCTAATACCTGGGATGTAAGCACCACTCTTACCTAGATTTTCAGCAATCTTATCCGGATCAACTTGAAGATCTGTATAGAAGAATGTAAATAAGAATGTTAATACTGCATATAGTACTAAACCAAATGGTTTTTGTAAGCTTAAGAAGCCACTTACCTTTTGATATGCACCAGTATTCACAAAACTTAATACAATTTGTGGAGCTGTAATAATAGATGATGCAAAGATTACAGGAATAACACTTGCACTATTTATCTTAAATGGTAAATATGTAATGTCATTTGCTTTTGCACCAGAGCTGGAAGTGTATTGAATTGGAATTTTACGTTGAGCAAGTTGCATAATAACAACACCAACAATAATAACCAAATATAATACACAGTATAATACAAACTCAAGAATGCCACTAAATTGTGCGCCTTGAGTATTGCCACTCATTAAGATATTGAATACTTGTAAAAATTGAGCAGGCATATTAGCTACGATACCAGCAAAGATAATAATTGAAATACCATTACCAATACCTTTTGTACTAATTTTGTCACCAATCCAGATTAGGAACATTGTTCCGGCTGTAAGGATTGTTGCTGTATAGAAGTAAGTAGATAAATTACTTGATTCTAGAATTGCATATTGTTTATCAAATCCATAAACCATAGAGAATGATTGAACAAATGCTAATACAACTCCAAGATAACGAGTAATTTGATCACTCTTAATTCTTCCAGTTTCGCCTGATTTACTCAATTCTGTTAAGTATGGAATAACATCCATACTTAACAATTGAATAATAATACTCGCAGTAATATATGGTGTAACACCTAGTGCAAATACAGACATTTTTTCAAATGCACCACCACCAAGTAAATTCATCATACTCAAGATAGAGTTACCTGAAACTTGAGCACTTAACTTAGCAGCATCCACACCAGGAACTGGGATAGCTGAACCGATGCGATAAATCAGCAACATTACTAATGTAAAGAGAATCTTATTACGAATTTCTTTATTTTTAAACATGCTGACGAATGTCTGCATCATACTTAGATTACCTCGGCTGTTCCGCCTGCTTCTACGATTGCTTTTTCAGCTGATTTACTGAATTTCTTAGCTTGAACAGTAAGCTTCTTTTCAAGTTTACCTTCACCTAATACTTTTAAGCCGTCAAGCTCCTTCTTTAATAATCCTGCGTTCTTTAAGATTTCGAAGTTTACAACTGCGCCATCTTCAAATTTGTTTAATTCACCAACATTGATTGTTGCATATTCTTTACGAGTAAAGTTTGTGAAACCTCTCATTGGTGTTCTCTTGAATAATGGTGTTTGTCCACCTTCGAATCCGATAGCTACACCGCCACCAGAACGAGCATTTTGGCCTTTATGACCTTTACCAGAAGTTTTACCTAAACCGCTTCCTTGACCTCTACCGATACGTTTAGAAGTGAAACGAGCACCTTCTGTTGCTTTTAATTCATGTAGTTTCATTGCTTGTCCCTCCTTAACGGATTTCCGCAACTTTTCTGTCACGGATCTTAGCTACTTGGTCAACTGTACGCATACTCTTAAGAGCATCAAGAGTAGCATATACTACGTTAACAGGTGTACGGCTACCAATAATCTTTGATAATACATCGGCAACACCAGCTAGTTCAAGAATTGAACGAACTGCACCACCGGCAATAACTCCAGTACCAGGAGCAGCTGGTTTTAACATAACTGAGCTTGCTCCGTGTACACCAATTGCCATATGTGGAACTGTACGGTTGTCTTCAACTAAGCATACAGAGAATACATTCTTGTGAGCAGCCTCTGTTGCTTTCTTAATTGCATCTGGTACTTCAGCAGCTTTGCCCATACCAAAACCAACTCTTCCTTTATGATCACCAATAACAACTAGTGCCGCAAAACGCATTCTGCGTCCACCTTTTACAGTCTTGCTGACACGGTTAATGGAGACTACTACATCGTCGAACTCTTTTGGTTCGCGTGGTTTTCTAAATGGTTTACGTTCCATTATATTCCCCCTCCTAGAACTTCAAGCCAGCTTCTCTAGCAGCATCTGCTAAAGCCTGGACTCTTCCGTGATACACATAACCACCACGGTCGAAACGAACTGTTTCAATGTTAGCAGCTTTGCATTTTTCAGCAATATCAGCACCTACTTTTTTAGCAGCTTCGATATTTCCGCCATTTTCAAGTTTTAGAATATCAGAGCTTGTTGCACAAAGAGTTTTGCCTGTTGTGTCATCGATAACTTGTGCATAAATATGTTTGTTTGAACGGAACACGTTAAGTCTTGGGCTCTCAGGAGTTCCGCTGACGATACGACGAACACGTGCGTGTCTACGTAAACGTTCTGCATTTTTGTTTGTTTTCTTCAGCATGTTCTACTCCTTCCCATTACTTCTTAGCCGCAGCTGTCTTACCTTCCTTACGACGTACATGTTCATCCTTATAACGAACACCCTTTCCGCCATATGGTTCAGGTTTCTTAGCAGCTCTTACGACAGCAGCAAATTGACCAACGTGCTGTTTGTCGATACCAGTGATGTTGATTGTTGTTGCATCTGGTGTAACAACTTCAAGATCACTTGGAATATCGAATTCTACAGGATGGGAAAAACCAAGTCCCATTGTAAGTTTCTTTCCTTGTACGCTTGCACGGTAACCAATACCTACAATCTGTAAAGTTTTTGTATAGCTTTCATGAACACCTTGGATCATTGTAGCTATGATTGCACGTGTTGTTCCGTGTAATTGTTTGGTTACTTTTTGTTCGTTTGGACGAGTAACCTTGACGGTTCCATCCTCAACGTTGATACCAATAACTGGACTAAAAGTCTTTGTTAATGTACCTTTTGGGCCTTTAACCGTCACCTCATTACCTTCAGCGACGATAATTTCAACGCCTTCAGGAATGGTAATCGCTTTGTTTCCGATACGTGACATTTCTATTTCCTTTCCTTATTTATTACCATACATAGGCAACAACTTCGCCGCCTACATGTTGTTTACGAGCTTCTCTATCTGTCATCATGCCATTGCTTGTAGAAATGATAGCAATTCCTAGTCCATTAATAACTTTTGGAATTGAATTTTCTTTAGCATAAACACGTAGACCAGGTTTAGAGATACGTTTGATACCAGAGATAACTTTTTCTTTGTTTGGTCCATACTTTAAAGTAACAACCATTTTCTTTTCTACGCCTTCTCCAGTAATAGAATAATTTGCAATATAGCCTTCTTCTTTAAGAATTCTAGCGATTTCAGTTTTAACTTTGGATACCGGAGTAACATCAACCGTTTCCATGTTCGCTTGAACGCCATTACGAATTCTTGTAAGCATATCGGCGATTGGATCTGTCATATTCATGGTTTAATTTCCTCCTTACCAGCTTGCCTTTTTAACACCAGGAATTTGGCCTTTATAAGCTAATTCGCGGAAGCAAATACGGCATACCTTATATTTGCTTAATACAGAGTGTGGACGTCCACAACGCTCGCAACGTGTGTAAGCTCTTGTTGAAAACTTAGCAGGACGTGCAGCTTTAATCTTCATTGCCTTCTTTGCCATGGTTATGCCCCTTTCTTAACAAATGGCATACCAAGTTGTTCTAGCAATGCATATGCCTCTTTATTTGTTTTTGCACTTGTAACAATAACAATGTCCATACCACGAACTTTATTAACCTTATCGAAGTTGATTTCAGGGAAAATTAATTGTTCTTTAATACCTAATGTATAGTTACCACGACCATCGAATGCTGTAGCACTAACACCATGGAAATCACGAACACGTGGTAGAGATACGTTCATTAGTTTATCTAAGAATTCATACATACGTTCGCCACGTAGTGTAACTTTACAACCAATAGACATACCTTCACGAAGTTTAAAGTTAGCAATTGATTTCTTTGCTTTTGTGATAACTGGTTTTTGACCAGCAATAGCTGTTAATTCATTAACTGCTTCTTCAAGAGCTTTTGGATTTTCAATTGCATCACCAACACCAAGGTTGATAACAACTTTTTCAAGTTTAGGACATTCCATAACACTTGAATAATTGAATTCTTTCATTAGAGAAGGCTTAACTGTATCTTTATATTTTTCTAATAAACGATTCATTATTTCTTAGCCTCCTTAACTTCTTTTCCAGTTTTTTTGTTGATACGAACTTTGTTACCGTTCTTATCTACAGAGTAACCAACTCTTCCAGCTACTTTTGCTTTTGCGTCATAAATCATAACGTTACTTGCATCGATGCCAGCTTCTTGTTCAACAATGCCACCATCTGGATTAGCTTGAGTAGGTTTTAATGCTTTCTTAACAAGGTTTACTCCTTCAACAATAACTTTATTTGTTTTTGGAGATACGGCCTTAACTGTTCCTGTTGTTCCTTTGTAATGGCCGCTGATGACCTTAACTGTATCGCCTGTCTTAATCTTCATGTATGCGACCTCCTTATAGAACCTCTGGAGCTAGAGAAACTATCTTCATGTAACCTTTGTCACGAAGTTCTCTTGCTACAGGGCCGAAAATACGTGTTCCCTGTGGTGTACCATCATCTTTAATGATAACCGCAGCGTTTTCGTCAAATTTAATATAACTACCATTTTCACGGCGAATACCATATGCAGTACGAACGATTACGCACTTAACAACTTGTCCTTGTTTTACGCTTCCGTTAGGAATAGCGGATTTAACAGCACAAACAACGATATCACCGATATTAGCTGACTTACGTCTGCTGCCACCTAGACAGCGGATAACCAGTAATTCTTTAGCACCGGTATTGTCAGCAACTTTTAATCTGCTCTCATTTTGAATCATGACTTTCTCCTTCCGCTTACAGAATTACTGCTTTTTCTACAACCTTAACGAGACGGAAATGCTTGTCTTTTGATAGAGGTCTTGTTTCCATGATCTCTACTGTATCACCAATCTTAGCTTCATTGTTCTCGTCATGAGCTTTAAATTTGTTGGAAAATTTAACGTGTCTTCCATATAAAGGATGACTCTTTGCGATATCGATTTCGACAACGATTGTTTTATCCATTTTGTCGGATACAACAACGCCGCGAAGTACCTTACGGGTATTTCTTTCTTCCATCTTACTAGCCTCCCTTACTCACTCTTAGCGTTTTCACGCTCTGTGATAACTGTTTTAATTCTTGCGATAGTCTTTTTAACTTCCTTCATGTGTGCTGGATTTTCTAATCCACCAGTAGCTTGTTGGAAACGTAGACCATATAGTTCTTCATTTAATGCAGCAACTTCTTTTACAAGTTCTTCGTTGCTCATATCTCTAATTTCTTTAACGTTCATGCTTATTTGCCCTCTTCTCTCTTAACAAAACGGGTTTTAACGCATAGCTTGTTAGCACCAAGACGTAGAGCTTCTCTAGCTGTTGCTTCATCAACGCCGCCAATTTCGAACAAAATTCTTCCTTTTTGTACGACAGCTACCCAGTGATCAGGAGCACCTTTACCAGAACCCATACGTACTTCTAGAGGTTTCTTTGTTTTAGCTAATTGAGGGAAAACTTTAATCCAAACTTTACCACCACGGTCCATGTAACGAGTCATGGCAATACGTGCAGCTTCTAATTGGTTAGAGCTTACATATGCACCTTCATCAGCTACGATACCGTAATCACCGAATGCTAATTCGCGTCCAGCTTTTGCACGTCCTTCATAGCTTAGGCGATGAGGTCTTCTATATTTAGTTCTATTAGGCATTAACATAATTACTCATTACCTCCTTCAGCTGGTGCAGCACTTACTTCTGGTTTAGCAGCTTCAGCTTTGCGGTTAGGACGATTGTTTCTACGATCGTTTCTTCCACCACGTCCATTACGACGGTTGTCTCTTTGTGGACGGCTTGGAGCTTCTGGTTCTACTACCCATTGACCAGGTAATACTTCACCACGGCAAATCCAAACTTTAACACCTAGCTTACCATAAGTTGTGTGTGCTTCATTAATTGCATAGTCAATATCACTACGTAGTGTATGTAGAGGAACTACACCTTGTGAATAACCTTCAGAACGAGCAATTTCAGCTCCTCCTAAACGACCACTAGCAAGTGTTCTAATTCCTTTTGCACCAGAACGCATTGTTTGTTGAATTGCTTTCTTTTGAGCAATACGGAATGATTGACGTTGTTCAAGTTGTTCACAAATCTTTCTAGAAACGATTGTTGCATCTAAATCAGGATTTGCAATTTGAATTACTTCAATTTTAATATTTTTGCCGCCTGTTAGTTTAACAAGTTTAGCTTTTAAACCTTCAATACGGTCTTTTCCTTCTTCATTTTTGCCAACAACTGCACCAGGTCTAGCACAACGAATCATAACCTTGCAGTCTTTCTTTCCTGTACGTTCGATTTCAACGCGTGAAATATAAGCATCATGAAGTTCTTTATCTAAGAATTTACGGATTTTGATGTCTTCGTTTAGAAGATCTCCAAAATCAGCTTTGTCAGCATACCATCTGGATTCCCAGTCACGGATAACGCCAACTCTCATACCAATTGGACTAACTTTTTGTCCCATGTCGTGATCTTCCTCCCTTATCTTTCGCTAACCACAACTGTAATGTGGCTTGTTCTCTTCAAAATCTGACTAGCGTTGCCCTTTGCACGAGGCATGAATCTCTTTAATACAACACCTTCGTTTGCATAGCAACTCTTAATGTATAACTTAGTTTCATCTAAGTTGTGGTTGTGTGTAGCGTTAGCTTTAGCGCTCTTAACGACTTTGCTTACAGCTACAGCAGCCTGGTTAGGCATGAATTTTAAAATTGC
Source organism: uncultured Solobacterium sp. (assembly GCA_905194705.1). Taxonomy (GTDB): domain Bacteria; phylum Bacillota_I; class Bacilli_A; order Erysipelotrichales; family Erysipelotrichaceae; genus Bulleidia. Next base: position 13,436 of record CAJJTI010000010.1, read on the forward strand.
GAGTGCTTCATCTACATCCTTGCCACGAATAAGGTCTAAAACCAAACGTGTTTTGCGAGGAGTGCAGCGAACTGTTTTCGCCGTTGCTTTTACATCCATCTTATTTCTCCTCCATTATTTCTTGCTGACCTTATCGTCGCCATGTCCGCCATATTTACGAGTTAGAACGAATTCGCCTAACTTGTGGCCAACCATATCTTCAGTTACATATACAGGTACATGTTCTTTACCGTTATGTACAGCGAATGTATGTTCTACAAAGCTAGGATAAATGACTGAACGGCGTGACCATGTCTTGATAACTTCTTTTTTATGAGATGCGTTTAATGCGTCAACTTTTTTCATAAGGCTTGCATCACAGAATGGGCCTTTTTTTACACTTCTTGACATTTTACATTTCTCCTTTCAGTTATTTACCATTTCTTCTTGTCATGATAAGAGCGTTAGATGCCTTCTTCTTATTACGAGTCTTAACACCCATAGCTTTCTTACCCCAAGGAGTCATTGGTGACTTACGTCCAACTGGTGTTCTACCTTCACCACCACCATGAGGGTGATCAACTGGGTTCATTGCAGAACCACGAACTGTAGGACGGATACCCATCCATCTAGAACGACCAGCTTTACCTAAGCTGATTAAGCTGTAGTCTTCATTACCTACAATACCAACTGTTGCACGACAGTTATTTCTTACTTTACGAATTTCGCCAGAGCTTAAACGTAATGTTGCGTATGGTCCGTCGAAACCTAAGATTTGAGCAGAGCATCCTGCAGCTCTTGCCATTTGTCCACCTCTACCAGGTGTTAACTCAACGCAGTGAACGAATGTACCTTCAGGCATATTTCTTAATTCCATTGCGTTTCCAACTTTAATATCTACTGCTTCACCGCTGATAATTCTTGTTCCTACTTCTAGGTTTTGTGGGCAGATGATGTAACGTTTTTCACCATCTACATAGTTGATTAATGCGATATTAGCGTTACGATTTGGATCGTATTCGATAGCAGCTACAACGCCTTCGATGTTGTCTTTATTTCTCTTGAAGTCGATAATTCTGTACTTCTGTTTTACACCGCCACCTTGATGACGTGTAGTAATGCGACCAGTGTTACCACGACCACCTTTACTGTTTTTTGCTACAACGAGACTTTTTTCTGGAGTCTTTTTTGTAATACGGTCACTGCTAAGTGTGCTCATATTACGACGTCCGTTAGTCGTTGGCTTATACTTAACGATTGTCATTTACTTTTCTTTCCTTTCGCTCATTTTCCGGAGATAGCGCGATTTTCCTCCGATATTTAATACTATTTATTTATTTTCATCATTGAAAAGGCTGATGTCTTTTCCTTCAGGAAGTTTAACAATTGCTTTTCTAACAGCATTTGTTTTTCCAGCGTAACGTCCAACTCTCTTATCCTTTGGACGAACGTTCATAATGTTTACAGATACTGGTTTGAATCCGTAAATTTGTTCAATAGCGATAGCTACTGTAGTTTTGTTAGCACCTTTTGCTACTTCGAAACTAATTTTGTTATCTTCACTGTTTTGACGCATTGTCTTTTCAGTGATGATTGGACGAATAATAATTTCATGGGCATTCATTATGCAAATACCTCCCCAGCTCTTTCAGCTGCTGCCTTTGTGAAGACAATCTTATCTGCATTTACAATGTCATATACGTTTAATTCTGTAACACTAACTAATAGTGCATTTGGAATGTTACGCATAGAAATGTATGCATTGTCATAATCTTCGCTAGAATCAGCAACAAATAATGTTTTTCTATCAAATTCAAATGCTTTCATTAGATTGATAGCGTTCTTTGTCTTGAAAGTTTCGAATGACAAGTTTTCAACAACTGTCATGTTGCTTTCCATAGCTTTTTCGCTTAATGCACTGCGAAGAGCTAATTGACGAACCTTACGGTTTAATTTGTAACCATATTTACGTGGGTGTGGTCCAAATGCAATTGCACCATGTCTCCACTGTGTAGCACGTGTTGAACCTTGACGAGCTCTACCTGTGCCCTTTTGACGGAAAGGTTTCTTTCCTGTACCAGAAACAAACGCTCTAGTTAATGTAGAATGTGTTCCTTGTCTTAAGCCAGCCTGGTAGACGAGGACTGCATCGTACATTGCTTGTTGATTTGGTTCGATACCAAATACTTCATCAGAAAGTTCGATTGAATCAACAACCTTAGCTTCTTGATTGTATACATCCATCTTGGACATTGTTTACCTCCTCTACTTTCCTTTACGAGCTTCACTTGCTACTTTTTTCTTAGCTTCTTCGATAGCTTCTTTTTCAGCTGATTCTTTAGCAAGTTCCTCGTTAATTGCTTCATTTACTTTTTCAAGTTCTTCTTGAACACTAACTCCTTTGTAAGAAACTAGTTCATCAACTTTAACTTGTTTAACTGGTTTAACTGTTGTCTTAACAATTACTAAGCCCTTACGTGGTCCTGGAACATTTCCTTTAACAAGGATGTATCCTTCTTCAGCGTTAACTTTAACAATTGTTAAGTTTTGGTTTGTAGTAGTAACATTACCCATTTGTCCAGGAAGTACTAGGCCTTTGTTAACAACACCATTGTTACGTCCATTTGTTGCTAATGAACCAACGTGACGGTGGTGTCCTGAACCATGAGACTTAGGACCAATTTTACCGTTATTACGTTTAATTTGTCCGCTGTATCCTTTACCTTTAGATGTTCCTGTAACGTCAACTACATCGCCTGTTGCAAATACATCAGCTGTTAATTCAGCTCCAACTTCTGTATTCATAAGTTCATCAGCTTTAACTTCTCTAATATATTTCTTTGGAGATGTGTTAGCTTTCTTGCAGTGTCCGATAGCAGGTTTGTTGCTACGGTATTCTGATACATCTTCGTAGCCGAGTTGAAGAGCTTCGTATCCGTCAACTTCTTTTGTTTTCTTCTGCAACACAACGTTTGGTTTTACTTCGATAACAGTAACTGGAATCAGTTGACCTTCGATAGTAAATACTTGAGTCATGCCGAGCTTACGTCCTAAAATACCTTTCATTTATATCACCCGGTTCCTTTCTTATAACTTGATTTCGATGTCAACACCGCTTGGTAAATCAAGTCTGCTTAATGCATCGATTGTCTCTGCACTAGGACCAATGATTTCAATTAGTCTCTTATGTGTGCGAATTTCGAATTGTTCACGAGAATCCTTGTACTTGTGTACAGCACGTAGAACCGTGATTACTTCTCTTTCTGTTGGTAGTGGAACAGGACCAACGATCTTTTTAGCACCGTGGCTTGTGGCTGCTTCAACAATCTTTTTGCTTGCAACATCCAAATTCCTGTTCTCGTAAGCCTTCAAGCGAATTCTTACAGAATTTTTTGCCATGAATTTTTCCTCCTTATATTCACTCTGTCTTTAACAGATTGCTCCGTGGAAATTCCCCGGTTATCAATACAACGCCTTTCAGCGTGCCGGCAACCTCCCACATCTTCGCAAGTGCTCCAATATACTACTATTAAAAAAAGCCGATTGCAAGCACTTTTTTACAATTTTTATTATTTCGTCTTTTTCCACTTTTTGTATACCTTAGTCACTTGAATTTACATGCTACAATAGAGTTGGAGATGATATTTATGCAAGATAATTTACTTTCTATCGGGAAAATGGCCGAAATGAATCATTTAACCGTTGCCGCTTTAAGATTGTACGATGAAATGAATCTTTTAAAACCAAGACTTATTGATCCAACTTCTGGGTATCGATATTATGATATTTCACAAAATGCCCGCCTAGATATGATTGCCTACATGAAAGAATTAGGCATGAGTCTAGCGGAAATTCAAGATGTATTAGAAAAGGAAGATATCGCCCAGATTGAGACAATACTTGTTAAAAAGAATGAACAATTATATGAGGAGATGCGTTTATTACGTGCCAAGCATCATGCTGTAGAAAGAGCTATCACCTCAATTGAACGCTATCGTAAATCCCCAACCAAAGGAACAATATCTCTTGAATATATAGAAAGAAGATATTACTGGGGCCAAAAATGTAAAATCAATTTTTATGAAAAAGACTTAGATGCATATGAAGAAGTTCTTTTATCATTAAGAAAAGAACTCATTGATGTAGGCTTCTCTCAAATACATTCTTATAATATTGGAACTTCTATTGATAAAGAAGATTATTTACAAATGAAGCTTATCCCAAAAGAAACATTTATATTCGCTGATTATCGTGATAAAGAACGCTTTTCTGATGTAAAGATATTAGATAGTGGCATGTTTGCCTGTATCTATTTAGATGAATATAATGACGAACCAGTTTATGCTGAAAAATTACTCTCTTTCTGTCATGAGAGAGGTTGGCAGATTGATGGCGATTATATTTGTGAAGTATTAACCGAGTTTAATGTTTTTGACAGTGAAAAACGAAATATGTTTATGCGTTTACAGGTACCAGTTAAATTTTAAAAATGTTTTGATAATTATTTCACATTTAGCGTTGACTCTCTTCTTACAACAGACTTTATAGTAAAAGTAACAAGGAAACACTTGAACTTATGACAATAAAGTCAGAAATGGAGGAAATTATGGAAAAAATTAAAGTAGTTCAATACGGATGTGGAAAGATGAGTAAATATATCTTACGCTATCTGCATGAACATGGTGCTCAAATTGTTGGTGCAATCGATGTTAACCCTGAAGTAGTAGGAAAAGATGTTGGTGATTTTGCTGAACTTGGTATTAAAACTGGAATAATTATCTCAAATGATGCCGACAAAGTATTAGATGAATGTGATGCTGATATTGCAATTATCACACTATTTAGTTTTATTGGCGATATTTATGACCATGTTGAAAAATGTGTATCAAGAGGAATCAGTGTTATTACTACATGTGAAGAAGCTATTTACCCTTGGACTACTTCTGCTGAGCAAATTAACCGTCTAGATGCTTTAGCAAAAGAAACAGGATGCACAGTCTGCGGTAGTGGTATGCAGGATATTTTCTGGATTAACATGGTTGCTCTAGCAGCTGGTGGTTGTCACAAGATCACTAAGATTAAAGGTGCATACAGCTATAACGTTGACGAATATGGTCTAGCATTAGCTAACGCTCATGGATGTGACTTAACACCTGAAGAATTTGAACAAAAGATTGCTCACCCAGAATCATTTGAACCTTCTTATGCATGGAATGCAAGTGAAGCATTATGCAATAAACTTGGCTTAACAGTTAAAACAATCACCCAAAAACATGTTCCTTATATTATTGATCATGATATTTATTCTTCTACATTAGGTAAGACAATTGAAGCAGGAAAATGCATTGGTATGTCTGCTGTAGTAACAATAGAAACAATGCAGGGAATTGTTATTGAAGAAGAAACAATTGGTAAAGTATATGGACCAGATGATGGTGATATGTGTGATTGGGAAATTACTGGTGAACCAAATGTTGAATACCATGTAGTTAAACCAGCTACTGTTGAACATACATGCGCTACAGTTGTAAACCGTTTACCACAATTAATGCATGCACCTACTGGATACGTTACAGTTGATCAATTTGAACCAAACGCATACTTAACATACCCTATGGAATACTATTTATAAAAACTTATCATTATCAAATATCCAACAGTGCCTGTATTAAGGCACTGTTTTTAATATGGAATATTATCTCCAAGCTTTTCAATAAAACTAATAAAGATAATTAAGTGCGTTAAACTGACTAAATAACCAGCTAATACATCACTTGTATAATGTACGCCAAGAAACACTCTGCTCATTCCAACTGTAATAATTAGCAAAGATAAGATAATCGTTGATAGTCTTTGTAGCCAAAGTGTTTTAACTACCTTATATATAATAAAGATAAGAAGCCCATAAAAAGCAAAACTCGTCATAGCGTGAGCTGATGGAAAACTATTTCCTGATTCCTCTATTAAACGAAATCCATTCGGTCTAGGACGCTCGATGATATTTTTTAATATCCTATTTAATATAGATGTAATTACTGCATTAGTGATTATGATTATTCCAAGCTTCCAGTTTTTGCTGAATATCATAATTAAAAATGTCACAAATATTACAGCCCAGAAACTTCCAAACCATGTAACAGCCTTAGCAACAGGAATAGTATTATCACGTATAAAATAAGTTGAAATAAACTTATAAACCACCTCATCTATCTTTAATATTTCTCTTTCTGATACTTCTTTTAAAAGAATACTAAAGAGAACCATACAAAACAGACAAACTAACCATCTAACTTTAATATGCATTTGAATAACCTTTTTCATCTATTCCTTATCCTATTGATTCTAAGTGCAAAGTCAACACTATCATTTAATGATGATTTATAATGTTATATATGAAATGGAATGAATATGGGCAAATCGTTGGTGTAAATAATGCCATCAGAAAATATTTCGGTAAAGAATATTATCATGAGCCTAATAAAACTGTATTATCCTGGTTAAATCAAAATCAGTTTGAACATATTGTAGTACTACTAATAGATGCAATGGGTGTTTCTATTCTCCAAAAGCATTTAGATAGTTCCAGTTTCTTTTTATCTCATTTAAAAGAAGAACTAACTACTGTCTTTCCCCCAACAACAACTGCTGCCACAACTTCATTAAGAACTGGAAAATATCCTAATGAAACAGGTTGGCTAGGATGGAATGAATATTTTAAAGAAAAAGACGACAATATTGTTTTACTGATGAATAAATCCCAATATACAAATAGGATATATCCTGATTTTTCTAGCAACACTCTTCCTGTTCCTTTTTTAGATGAAGAAGAAAATTGTACTTCTATATGGCCTTTTTGGAATAAATTCAACCCTTCTAAAGACTATAAAGATCTATTAAATAATATCTATTCTAAGTGTAAAAAATATAAATATATCTATGCATATTGGGATGCTTTAGATACTTGTATGCATAAAACTGGAACTTGTTCTATTGAAGCAAAGAAAATACTTCAAGAATTCGATCAAGAAACAGAACAGTTTGTAAAAAGATTACCTTCTAATACAGGATTAGTTATTTTAGCAGATCACTCCCAAATTGATGTTACATTTGAATATCTGGATGATTATCCTGATTTAGTAGATACATTTAAACATTTACCAGCAATAGAACCTCGAACCATCGCCTTCTATATTAAAGAAGATAAACAGAATTACTTTGTTCAACGTTTCAACGAACTGTATAGTCAATCGTTTAAACTATATACACATGATGAAGTAATAGAAAATTGCATCTTTGGTGATAACAATAATCATCCTAGATTCAATGAATTTGTCGGGGATTATCTAGTAGTCGCTACTGATAACATTTCTCTTAGCTACAGCAAAACTCATAAACACACAAAACTAACCGGTGGAGATCATGCTGGCGGTTTAAAGGAAGAAGCGATTATTCCTCTTATTCTTTATCCTTAATATATACAAATACCAGCAGTTTGCTGGTATTTTATTTATCAGTCATAGAAATCGATATCTATATCTCCACTTAGTGACTTTAATTTCACTATATTTGCACCATTTCCAATAACTTTTGCATTTTTATATATTGTATACATCTCATCATCACCACTTAAGCATAACGATATGTCTCCTGAAGTTGTCTTGCACTCTATATTACTATAATCAATAGATTGTGTTTTAATATCCCCTGATACATTTGAAATTGCACAACTTGTACCAATTACATTCTTTAGATAAATATCACCTGAAGCTGATTGAATGACTAGCCTTTCCACACTATTATCTCTAATTGAGATATCTCCAGAAGCGATTTTAATATTTAGTTCATCCACTTCCACTTGATTAATACTTATATCTGCAGAAGCACTTTTTACATACATCTTGTATATAAACATATTTCCATCAATAGATAAATCACTTGATGCGATAGACATATTTACTTCATCAAGAATTGTTTCTACAGGTAATTCGATATGAATCGAATAATCGTTAGTTTGATGTTGAAATATTTGATTTGTGTGATTTTTCTCTTTAATCACCAGCTTATCTCCAACAGTCTCAACAATTAAATTGTCATCATCAGGAGCATCAACTAATACTTCATCTGTATTTCCAGTATTAATTGATAAATCACAGCTAAATAGACTAATATCCATTGCTCGAATAATCCCTTTTTTATTGTCATCTTCTATATCTATCAATTTTTTACCAAGAATTTCTTCTGCAACTTTTTCTACATCATCCATTTCTCTTAGAATATCTTCGTCACTTTCACCAGCTTCTCTTTTATCCGCAAATAGTTCTTCATAATATTCCATAGTATTATCTACATCTTCATAATGATTCTTTTCTAAAAGCTTTCTTAATTTGTTCAAATACTCATTCATTTGACTGTTTCCCTTTCTATATATTGATATACTTTCATCAATTCTTTAAAGTCTTCTAAATATTCTTTAATACGCTCAATCCCAAGTTTAGAAATACGATACATTTTTCTTAACCTTCCCTGATGTTCAACACTATATGTTGTTAAATATCCTCCTTTTTCAAGTCTTTTCAAAATTGGATATAAAGTAGATTCGGATATTTCTATAACATCTTTTAAATCTTTAATTATCTGATATCCATAAGAATCTTCTTTCAATAATGCTGTTAACACACATACATCTAAGCTGCCTCTTTTTAATTGTGTTTCCATCATATACCTCCTTATGCAATATACTATATCTTGCATAGTATTATGTGTCAACATATATTATTTTCTATTTTACCTCGATATATTTCGCTGTATAATTGCCCCATGGAGTTATTTATATGGGAAATTTAATACACACACTTGACTCTCTTTTATGGGGATGGCCATTAATTATATTACTGATAGGAACGCATATCTTTATGACAATAAGAACAGGATTTGTTCAAAAAGATATCTTTAAAGCAATAAAAATATCTGTAGCTAAAGATGATGACGATTCGGGAGATATATCACAATTTGCTGCTTTAACAGCCGCTTTATCTTCAACAATTGGTACAGGAAATATTGTTGGCGTAGGTACAGCTATAGCCTTAGGTGGTCCAGGAGCTGTTTTCTGGATGTGGATTACAGGCATTTTAGGAATGGCCACAAAATATGCTGAAACCTTGATTGCTTTAAAATATAGAGTAAAAAGCAAAGATGGAACGATGATTGGTGGAGCAATGTATGCCTTAGATCGTGGTTTGCATATGAAATGGCTAGGCATTATTTTCGCCTTTTTAACTGCTGTATGTGGACTTGGAATTGGTTGTATGGTGCAATCAAACAGCGTTGCTCAAAATTTGCAAGATAACTTTGGTATTTCGCCAATACTTACCGCCTTTGTTTTAACAATTATTGTTATGCTGGTTATTTTGAATGGTATTCAAGGTATTGCTAAAGTTGCTGAAAAACTTGTTCCCTTTATGGCTGCTTTCTATATTATTGGTTGTATTTGGATTCTTGTGTTAAATCATAGCTATTTAGCACTTACTATTTCCACCATTCTTAATGCTGCTTTTCATCCTGAATCTATCGCAGGCGGCTTTATTGGTGCAAGTCTTTCCACTTGTTTTCGCTATGGATTTGCCAGGGGTTTATTCTCTAATGAATCAGGCATGGGATCAGCACCTTTAATTGCATCAGCCGCAAAAACAAAAAACCCAAAAAGACAGGCATTTGTTTCTATGACAGCTACTTTCTGGGATACTGTTGTCATCTGTTTAATTACTGGTTTAGTCCTAGTATCTTCTGTTATTCGTTATCCACATATTGATGCTTTAAGTGGTAATGGTGCATTATTAGTTTCTAGTGTATTTTCTTCATTACCTTTTCTAGCCAATATAATCCTACTTGTAGGACTTATTACTTTTGCCTTTTCTACAATTCTTGGCTGGTACTACTATGGGGAAAGATGCTCTGTATATCTATTTGGTGAAAAAGCAATAAAACCTTATAAAATCATCTGGAGCATATGTGTCTTTATTGGTGCTGTTGTTTCTCTTGATATCATCTGGGACTTTGCGGATTTAATGAATGGTCTAATGGCTATTCCTAATATTATTGCTGTCTTACTATTACATAATGTCATTGCATCTGAAACAAAAAAATATAATGGCATACATATCGATGATACAGACACAAGTGAAACAGTTGTATTAGATAATTCTAATAAAGGTGTAATTGGCTGATGGAAAAAGACTTAACAAAAGGATCTGTCACCATAAATATTTTGTTATTTGCTTTACCACTAATGTTTGGTAATTTATTACAACAGTTTTATAACATTGCGGATACTTATATTGTCGGTAAATATCTTGGCAGTAACGCTCTTGCAGCAGTTGGTTCTTCTTATACTTTAATGACCTTTCTTACATCTATTTTGATTGGTTTATGCATGGGCGCAAGTGCTGTTATCAGTATTCAATACGGTACTCGTAATACATCAAAAATGCGTCAAAGTATCTTTATGTCATTTGTATTTATTGCCCTACTTTCATTAATACTTACCACAGTTGTATATCTATTTATTGATAAAATCCTTCTTTTATTACAAGTACCATCAGAAATATATGACATGATGAAAACATATCTTGTATTTATTTTTGCTGGTATTCCTGCAGTTTTCTTATATAACTATTATGCTAATTTATTACGTGCTGTAGGTAACTCTGTTTTACCATTGATTTTTCTTGGTGTTTCCTGTATTTTAAATATCTTTCTAGATTTATATTGTGTCATTCATCTAAAATGGGGTGTTGCTGGAGCTGCTATAGCTACATCTTTCTCACAATATATCAGTGGTATTGGTATCATGCTTTATACACTCTTAAAAGAAAAAAATCTCATTCCTGATAAGAAAGAGATGAAGTGGGACAAAGACAATTTATCTACTATTTTAAATCTTTCTCTAATGACTTCTATTCAACAATCTGTAATGAATCTAGGCATACTAATGGTACAGGGACTTGTAAATAGTTTTGGCACACAAGTAATGGCCGCCTTTGCTGCTGCAGTAAAAATTGATTCTTTTGCCTATATGCCTGTTCAAGATTTTGGTAATGCATTCTCTACATATGTTGCTCAAAACTATGGTGCTAATAGACAAGACAGAATCAAGAAAGGTATTCGTAGTGCCTTTACTACTTCTGTAATATTTTCATGTATCATATCCCTTCTTGTTTATATCTATGCTAAACCATTACTTGATATATTCATAAATCCGTCAGAAGTAGAAATTATTAAAATTGGCATAAATTATCTACATATTGAAGGATCATTTTACTTTGGTATTGGTATTTTATTCTTACTTTACGGTTATTATAGAGCCATCAACAAACCAAGTATGTCTTTAATCTTAACCATAGCTTCTCTTGGTACACGTGTAGTTCTAGCTTATATATTATCTTCTACTATATTAGGTACTAATGGCATCTGGATGTCTATTC
>CAJJTI010000011.1 GCA_905194705.1 uncultured Solobacterium sp.
ACCTAGTTGAAAATACGCGAATAAATGCAGAAGTGGAGCTAGAGTATATGACATTGGAAGAAAAACTAAATGAATTCAAAGCTGAAGGAAGAGAAGAAGGTATTGCTGAAGGTGAAAAGAATAAAGCTATTGAAACTGCTAGAAACTTACTTTTAATGACTGATTTTCCTATTGATAAAATTACTAAAATCACTTTATTGCCTCTAGAAGAAATAGAAAAACTGAAATCAGAGTTAAAAGAGCAAGGTGAATTAAAGTAGTAAATCTAATTTAAATAGTGAAGGGATAAAGTGTTTATGGATAATAATAAGTTTAAACCAACATGGGAGTCGATTAAAACACATACTGTACCAAAATGGTATGATGATGCCAAATTTGGTATTTTTATTCATTGGGGTATTTATGCAGTGCCTGCTTATGCACCACATACCTATGAGTTAGGAGAAGTTGATTCTAAAGAATGGTTTGCTAATAATCCATATGCAGAGTGGTATTATAACTCAATTAATATTGGTAAAGGATCCACATATGAACATCATATTCAAAAATATGGTAAAGATTTTAAATATGAAGATTTTATCCCCATGTGGAAAGCAGAAAACTGGAATCCTGAAGAGTGGGCAGAAATTTTCAAAGAAGCAGGTGCAGAATATGTTGTTTTGACGACCAAGCATCATGATGGCTTTTGTTTATTTCCTAGTAAATATACTCATTTCAATTCTCTTGAAATGGGACCAAAGAGAGATATTACAGGTGAACTAACTAAAGCAGTACGTGATGAAGGAATGCGAATGGGATTATATTATTCCGGCCTAATTGATTGGCAATTTGCTAATGATCCTATATTTGAAGATGATGATATGTATGCAACAGCTTGTCCAACATTTGCCTATGCTGATTATTCCTATAATCAAATGAATGAACTAGTTGATCATTATGCTCCCAGCGTATTCTGGAATGATATTGGCTGGCCAAAACAAAGTGAATATATGATGCCTTATTTCTTTGCTCATTATTATAATCATGTACCAGAAGGTGTTGTTAATGACCGCTTCAATAAGATTTATCATGACTTTTTAACAAAAGAATATAAAGCTGGTTCTGTAAATAGAAAAGAAAAATGGGAAATGTGTCGAGGAATGGGTTTCTCATTTGGCTATAATGCTAATGAAGGCGACGATCAATTAATTTCAGTTAAAGATTTAATTTCTTTACTCGTCGAAACAGTCGCAAATAATGGTAACCTTTTATTAAATATTGGCCCTAGAGCTGATGGAACAATACCAGAAGAACAAGTTAGAAGATTAAAAATATTAGGTTCATGGTTAAAAGTGAATCATGATGGTATTTATGGCACGCGTTGTAGTAAACGTGTATCGGAATTACTGGATAATGGAATCGAACTGCATTATACGGAAAAAGATGGAATATTAAATGTCTTTGCAGATCATTTACAAGAAGGAAAAAATGAGTTTGTAATCAAGGATTACCATGGCGAATTAAGATCATTTGATGCCAGTGTTGAAATGATTTTAGAAGATACAATAGAGGGCTTAAAAGTAATTATTCATAATTACAGTAGTGAAAAATATGTTCTTGGATTTACACAAAAATAACAATTAAATATATGAGTTAAAAGTGAATGGAAAATATTTCTGTTCACTTTATTTTTTTGTGGCGTGTGAAATATTTTTGTAATAAAATTATAAATTGTTGATTTTTATTCAACAAGGGGGATATAAATGTTAGAGAAAATCAAAAGTTATGTAGAACCTAACAAGAAAATAAAAACAGTTGAAATTATCGTATTATGCTTATTGATATTAGGTTCAATTATGTCATTAGTAACTGGATTTAGTAGAATTCATGCAAATTTTGGTGAAATTGAATATGTAAATACAGTAGAAATGACAAGAGATTATGAAGAAGAATGTGATGAAGATTCTATTTCTTGTGAAGTTGCATATGAAAATGGGGATGCATATCTTGTAAAAATTTATTCTTATGAAGAATATGAAGAATTAGATTCCGAAACAATTACAGCTTATGAATATGAAGCAGAAGATGGAACAAAATTATATTTTGATCATGAAAATCCTTCTGCAGATGAAGTAAAAGCGAAGTACCATGAAATGGTTGCCAATGACTCTATGCCTGTCTTCAATTTAGGCACTTCATTATTTATTCTTGCTTTATCACTAGGTATAATGCTTGTCTTCTCTAAAGCATTCAGTACTTATGAAAAATGCTGGTTTATGACAATTATGGTACTTGCAACGGTTGTTGCGGTATTATTCCCGGAAGAAAGTGCAAATGGTGTTAATGGTATTGTCATTATGCTATTGTATCTTCTTGATACATTCTTGAATATTTTATGTGAATTATTAATTTCTAAACAATCAAGATACAATTTCTTAGTATCAGTACTTGTAGAAATTACTGAAATTATTGTTTGCTTTGTACTGATGTATCGTTTTGCAACAATTGCGACAACATTATTCTTCTGGTTACCAATTGATATCTTAAGTTATATTAACTGGTCTAAACATAAGGATGAAGACAGTGACGAATTAACAGCTGTAAGAAGATTAAAAGGATATCAGGAAGTATTAATTATTATTGCAATTATTGTCTGGACATTTGTTGTTGGCTATTTCCTAAGTGGTTTAAATATTCAAACAGATTTCTTAAATGGTAATGAACAATTAGAAACACTTATTACTTATATTGATGCCTGTGCTTCAGCTGTTGGTGTAGCTAACGGATTATTTATTTTCTTTAGATTACGCGAACAATGGATTGCGTGGTATATTTGCGCATTATTAGAAGCGATTATTAATATTCTAGCTGGCCAATATGTATTATTAGTATTAAAACTTGGTTATTTTACAAATACTACTTATGGATATATTAAGTGGAGTAAGTACATTAAATCCCATAAAGAGGAAAAAACACTGTTCTAATTGTTGATAAAAACATACTTAATTGATAAAATAACAGCGATATAAAAAGGTAGGTAATATAAATATGGCAATCGAAGCTGGCGATTTTAAAACAGGCTTAACTTTAATGGTTGATGGCGATCCTTGGGTAGTTATTGACTTCCAACACGTAAAACCAGGTAAGGGTGCAGCTATTTTAAAAACTAAGATGAAGAATCTTAAAACTAATTCAACACAAGAAAGAAACTTCAACGCAAACACAAAATTTGAACAAGCAATGATTGAAAAGAAATCTGCGCAATTCTCTTATTCTTCAGATGATACATATTACTTTATGGATATGGAAACATTTGAAACATATGAAGTTTCAGAAGAACATGTTGGTTTTAACAAGTACTTCTTAATTGAAGGAATGGACGTTATGTTACAATTCTTTGATGGACAAATTTTAGATATTGTTGTTCCTGATAAAGTTGAATTAACAGTAGTTGAAACAACACCTGCAATCAATGGTGCTCCATCAACTCAAACTAAAGATGCTACAACTGATACAGGTTTAACATTAAGAGTACCTCAATTTATTGATCAAGGAGAAAGAATTCTTGTTTCTACATCTGATGGCAAGTATTCATCAAGAGCTTAATTATTAAGCTCTTTTTTAAAATATGGAAAAAAGAAAAGTAGTATTAATTACAGGAAGTGCTAAAGGTATTGGTAAAGCCATAGCTTTAGAATTAGCTAAGAATAGTTATGATATTGTCATCAACTATCATCATTCAAAAAATGAAGCTTTAGCATTAAAAGAAGAAATTATCAACTTATATCATGTTAACTGTTTAGCTATTCAAGCAGATGTATCAAAAGAAGATGAAGTAGATAAAATGGTACAGATGGTTGAAGAAGAGTTAGGTGGTGTAGATATATTAGTAAATAATGCAGCTATAGATTTATCTAATTTATTTCATTTAAAAACAGCAGATGAATTTAGAAGAACACTAGATGTAAATGTGGTTGGGGCGTTTAACTGTGCGTGTCGCGTTAGAAGGCATATGTTGGAGCAAGAATATGGTAAGATTATCAATATTTCTTCAACTAATGGTATAAATACATACTACCCAATGTGTATTGATTATGATGCAAGTAAAGCTGCATTAATTTCTTTAACACATAATTTAGCAATGCAGTTAGCACCTTATGTTAACGTAAATGCTATAGCACCTGGTTTTATTGGAACAGAAAATGAACTGGATGGTTATGATGAAGAATTTTTAAAGGAAGAGTGTGAGAAAATTCTTGTGGAAAGATATGGCGAACCTGAAGAAGTGGCATATTTAGTAAAATTTTTAATCAGTGATGAAGCTAAATTTATCAATAATACAGTTATTAGAATTGATGGTGGACAAAAAGGAAGTTGCTAATACAACTTCCTTTTTAAAAACATTATTAAGCTTCTTGAATTTTAGTTAATGCAAGTAAGATAGAAAGTTTACCATATTCTAGTGATAAACCACCCTGCATATATAAAGTATATGGTTCAATAACTGGTGCATCAGCACTTAATTCAATTGTACTTCCTGAAGTAAAGCTTCCACATGCCATTACTTCATCAAATGGATAACCTGGCATTGGGGCAGGCATAACTCTAACAAATGAGTCAATTGGTGAAGCTTCTTGGATACCTTGAGCAAATTTAACTAAGTTATCTTTATTACCAAGTTCTACAGTTTGAATAATATCAGTTCTTTGATCATTCCATTTAGGAGCTACATTATTATAGCCAAGTTTTTCTAACATCCACGAAGAGAAGATAGCAGTTTTAATAGCGCTGTTTACTGCACTTGGAGCCATGAATATACCCTTGAAGAAGGCATTATTCTGGTTGAAGTTAGCACCTTGGTTTTTACCAATACCAGGAGCTGTCAGTCGTTCAGCAACCATATGGATTAAATCAGCACGACCAGCAACATATCCACCAGTGGATGCGATACCACCACCTAAGTTTTTCATTAATGAACCAACAACGATATCTGCTCCAACGTGTCCTGGTTCTTTTGTTTCTACAAGTTCTCCATAACAGTTATCAACCATGATAATTACATCTGTATTAACTTCACGAATCTTTTTGATGACATGTTCAATTCTGGAAATTGTTAGAGATTTTCTTGATGAATATCCTCTTGATCTTTGAATTTCAACAAGTTTTACATTGTTTTCTTTTAAACGGTTAACAATTTTTTCTTCATCAAATTCATTGTCGATTAAATCGATTTGCTCATATTTGACGCCATGTGCTTTTAAGGATTGCGTTGAATCACCACATAAGCCAATCATTTCCTGTAATGAATCATATGGTGTTCCTGTTAAAGAAATCATGGTGTCACCGTGTTTTAATAAAGAAGAGAAAGTTAAATATAAAGCATTTGTACCACTCATAATTTGTGGGCGGACAAGAGAATCTTCAGTACCTAATACTGTTGCAAAGATTTTTTCCAGTTTATTTCTTCCTTCATCATAGTCACCATAACCATTCATTTCAGCAAAATCAGAATAAGAAACGTTATTTTCAATGAAAGCAGATAATATTCTATTTGAGTTATAAAAAGAAATTTTATCTACTTCATCATACTTTTCTTTTAGTTCAATATCTGATTCTTCAGCTAATTTAAGTAAATTTTTATCTATTTTATCTAAAATCATTTTGTACACTCCTTCAAACACTCAATATTATCTTACATTTATAAATAAAATTCATTGAAAATATTTGTTTTTTTAAAATATAGTTTTTTTAAATCTTAATGAAATTTCGTATACAATTAAAATAAATGAAATGGAGAAAAAATATGGATAACATAAAAGCATTTGTTAAAAATTCAATAAATAAAGATTATACAGCTTTATCCTATGCAATTTCGATTCACAATGATTTAGTAGTAAGCGATGCGATTGGTGTAATAGATAAAAAGAATAATGAGGTAATTACAGAAGATTGTACATTTAATGTAGCATCAATTTCAAAGATATATGTCACAGTTGCGATTATGCAGTTGGTAGAACAAGGTAAAATCAAACTTGATGATTATGTAGCAGATCTATTACCTAGATTTTATATGCCTGATGAAAGATATAAAAAGATAACTGTTGAAATGTGTTTGAATCATACATCAGGATTACCTGGTACAGAGTGGAAACATTTCAGTACAAAAGAAATAGATGGTGTAGATTACTATGATGAAGTTTATCATTATTTCTCAGTAAATAAATTAAAGGCTGATCCAGGAGAATATGCGGTTTATTGCAATGATGGTTTTACGGTAGCAGAATTAATTGTAAGTGAAGTAAGTGGCTTAGCGTATGAAGAATATATAAAGAAATATATTACTGAGCCAATAGGAGCTGATTCTACCCGTTTATCTGGTTCTTTAAATTCAGATTATCCTTTAGTAACTGAAGGGGATAAACCTCGTGAATTATTGCTTGTGCGTGGTGCAGCTGGTATTACGACAAGTATGAAGGATCTAGTCAAATTTGGACAATTATTCTTAAATAAAAATAGTATTATCCGTGAAGAATCTAAAGAACTCATGGCAAGAAAATGGGGTAAGACATTCTTGAAAGAAGATGAAAGATCTGATGATTTTGGTTTAGGTTGGGATACAGTATGTTTGAATGTTCCTCATTATGATTTAGGAGAACATGTATTAGTTAAAGGTGGTAATAGTTTCTACTTCTATTCAAGATTAATTATTATTCCTAAATATGATGCTGTATTAGCTATATCGGCTACTCATGATACAAAAATAGATGTACAAGACTTAATTCTACATATCTTTGCAAACTATATGTTAGAAAAAGGGATTAACATAACTGATTATCAAATTCCAAGTGATGATAATTGTTCAGGTGTTTATGCATCAGCTTTTGAAGTAACTAAAGTGTCAATTAATGGTTATACATTATTCTTGCATAGTCTTGATGAAGAGAAGAAATGGTCACTAATTGATAAAGCAGAATATTTAAATGAATTTACAAATGTGAAAAATGAAGTTTATTCTTTTGCAAAAGACAAAAATGATACGTATCTCATGAAAAAAGTTCAAGGCAAGAATATTCCTCAATATATGAAGATAGAAAATCATCCACAATTAAATGATGTATGGAAAAATAGAGTGGGTAAAACATATATTGTATGTGATGCTACACCATATGATATTGTAATAGGACAAATGTTAATGGCAATTACCGTAGAAGCAGTAGAAGACGTTAGTGGGGCAGTAGCTTTATTTGGTCACTATAGAAAAGGTGGTTTTTCTGATAATGGAATGCGTCAAATACTTGTACCATCTAGTGATAGTATTCTTGATAGTCCACTTAGAACCCCAGCTAATGGTTCTAGAGATCTAATCCATGCAATATTCAGTGAAAAAAATGGTAAAGAATATCTTGAAGCAGCTTCATATAATTATGTAGATGCAAGTTCTTTGGAAGAATTTAATGATCAGACATTTAATGATGATTATAAAAATCAAGTTTATCATTTTGAACAATTAGATAAGATGATAGAAATACCTTCCTCTCATAGAGTATTAGTTTTAGATAATGAATTTAACTTGTATTATGATAGTCTCGATGAAAAGAAATATAAACCTATCTCAACAAGTGGTTATATTGTATTAATTTAATGAAAAGAAAGGTAAAACATGAATCAATACCCAATTGTATATATAACAGATGAAGGAAAACAGTGGCTTTTAAAAGGTCAAAGATGGATGTATCGTAATAATCTATTAAAAGAAGTAGATTATTCAAGTGGTGATATTGTACAAATACAATCAAAAGATGGAACTTATTTAGCAACAGGTTTTTATCATGCGACAAGCCATATTGTTGTACGTATCTTAACTGAAAATGAAAATGAGATTATTGATAATTCATTCTTTGAAAAAAGAATTGAAGATGCTTTAAAGTATCGTTTTGTAGTAGAAAAAGATAATCTCGATAACTGCAGATTGATTTTTGGCGATGCGGATTTATTACCCGGGTTAACAGTAGATAGATATAATGATGTTTTAGTTACACAAGTTACTTCTTTCGCTATTGAACAAAGAAAAGACTTTATTTATCAGTTATTACTGAATATTTTGAATAAAAATAATCAAACAGTTAAATATATTTATGAAAGAAATGACGTACAGGTACGTACAAAAGAAGGTTTAGAACTTTATAAAGGTTTTTATGGTAAGCAAACATGCAGTACAGATTTAGTTATTTCTGAAAATCATTTGTTATTAAATGTAGATATACAAAATGGTCAGAAGACAGGCTATTTCTTAGATCAAAAATCAAATCGCATGTTAATCAGAGATATGGCAAAAGGTTTAAGAATATTGGATTGTTTTACGCATACGGGTGGATTTGCTTTAAATGCTGCTAAGGGTGAAGCAAAATCGGTAACAGCAGTAGATGTATCAGGTACTGCTTTAGAAGAAGCAAGAAAAAATGCTGAAATAAATCATTTTACAAATATGACTTTTGTGCAGGCAGATGTTTTTGATTATCTTGAAGAAATGAAAGAAGGAGAGTTTGATTTAATCATTCTTGATCCTCCAGCTTTTACAAAAAGTAGAAAGACAGTAAAACAAGCGTATTATGGCTATAAGAGAATTAATCTTGAAGCGATGAAGAAATTAGAAAATGGTGGTTTTTTAGCAACATGTTCATGCAGTAGATATATGGAAACTTCTTTATTTGAACAAATGCTTAAAGAAGCAGCATTAGAAGCAAATGTCTTGTTAAAACAGGTTTCGGTTACGCAGCAAAATCACGATCATCCTATATTATGGTCAATGGAAGAAACTTCTTACTTGAAATTTTTTATTTTCCAGATTGTTAAAGAAAAATAAGAATTTATTATCAATTAATATAAAAAATGCCACCGTTATGGGTACTTATAGCGGTGGTTTAATTTTAGTCAGGCTGATAAAATTCTTAGGTAAAATGAAAAAAATAATAGCGAATAAAGCCTGGGTGTATATAATAGTTATAGAAGCGCAAAAATTTGTTTTTTTTGAAAGGAGACATCAATAATGGATATTAAAAAGCAATATTTTGAACTGGCTAAAAAAGGTATTGAAAACGCTTACGAAGTAAATAAAGAAGATATGAAAAAAATAGCTTCTTGTTTAAGAGATGTCATGGAGAATGAGGGGGTTGTTCAATTATTTGGCGTAAAACATGGTGAAGAAGTAGTTAATGAACTATTCTTTAGAGCTGGTGGGCTTGTTCCTTTTCATGGTTTAAAACCAATGGAACTAGCTGTACAGGGAAAGTTTGGTAGAGAGTTAATTGATAGTGGTGAAATTTTTGAAACAACTAAATATGTAGATGATTTATTATCTTTATTTAAGATGGATGATAGAGATGCTTGGCTTATTACAAGTTTCTATGGTAATGAACCGATGGCAGTAGAACTTGCAAAACGTGCTAAAGAAAAAGGTCAAAAGGTTATAGGACTTGTAAATAAAGCATCATATGCAAAATCACCAGTAAAACATGAAAGTGGTAAAAAATTACTAGATTATTGCGATTATTCATTAGATATGTGCGCTGAAGAACCTGATGTTGCATTACATGTAGATGGTCACGCTGTAGGACAATTGAGTTCCGTATATGCAAATGTTATTGCCCAGATGTTAGCAGCAGATATTTATCACGCTTTTGAAGAAATCGGCGTTGAAGCACCAGTTCTTTTATCTGCCAATATTGCTGGAGCAGATAAACATAATAATGCATTAACAGACCGTTATAATGGGAGGGTAAGATAATGATTGACGCTAAAACATTTGAAACAAACGTAATTGAATTACTTGATACATTATATGAAACACAAAAAGATAACATGGAAGCTATGGCTGAAACTATGGCTGAATGTATCGCTAATGGTGGTGTAGTGCATGTATTTGGTTCAGGACATTCTGTAGGAATGGGAATTGATATCAAGAATCGTTTGGGAGCCCTTGTACCAATTCATATCATGGAAACAAATGATTTCGTATTAAAAGGTGGCGTTACTCTTGAAGAATTCCACGATAAAGTAAATGTATTTGAAAGACGTCCAGATGTAGCTGAAAAGCTATATAGCTTATATGATATTAAACCACAAGATGTATTTATCGTTATTTCTAACTCTGGAATTAATGGTGTCGTTATTGATATCGCTTCTCTTGCAAAAAAGAATGGTCATAAAGTAATTATCGTAACAAGCATGAAGCATACATTAGCTGAAAACAGCCGTCACCCAAGTGGAAAGAAACTATATGAGTTTGGTGATGTCGTAATTGATAACTGTGGTCCTCATGGTGATGCCTTAATTGAAACACCAGGTATAGCTAAATTAACTGCTGTATCGTCTATCTGTAATGATATGATTGCTCAATCTGTAGCTGCAAGAGTTATTGAAATCTTGGCTGAAAAACATATTGAGTTGCCAATACTAACAGAAGATGAAGAACATAATAAAGCGTTAAAAGAAAAATATAAAGATAGAGCATAACTTATACAAGAATAAAAAGGGCAGATGGTGTGAAGTCTGCCCTCAATTATTAATGATGCTTATAAGTAATTACTTTACCAGTCCAAGATTCACGTAAGATATTTTGCATATCTTTAACCATTGGGATACGTGGGTTAGCTGGAGAACATTGATCTTCATAAGCTAAGTAACTTATTTTTTCAACTGCATTCATCCAATCTTTTTCATTTAGATAATCTAGGCTCTTGAAATTCATTGCAATACCAACATCTTTACCTAGATTTGTTACTGCTTCAGCGAATTTTTCTACGCCTTCTTCTACTGTACTAAATTCAATTCCTACAGCTTTGGCAAGTTCACAATATCTTTCATCAGCGTTGTAGTATTTGTATTTTGGCCAGATACCAGGTTTTTCAGGTTTTGTACCATTATAACGGATTGTATATGGTAGTAGGATTGCATTTGCTAAACCATGAGGTACATGGAATTCGGCACCAACTTTATGAGCCATAGAGTGGTTCATACCTAAGAAAGCATTGGCGAAAGCCATACCAGCCATAGCAGAAGCGTTATGCATCTTTTCTCTAGCTTCAGGATCGTTTGCACCATTATGTACAGCTCTTGGTAAATATTCAAATACCATTTGAACAGCCTTATATGCTAGAGCATCTGTAAAGTCACTTGCCAGTACTGAAACATAAGCTTCAATAGCGTGTGTTAGTACGTCCATACCAGTATTAGCTGTAATACTTGGTGGTAGAGTCATAGTTAAAGCTGGGTCAATGATTGCTACAGTTGGTGTTAATGAGTAGTCTGTTAATGGATATTTAACATGTGTTTCTTTATCAGTAATAACGGCAAACGGTGTAACTTCACTACCCGTACCAGAAGTAGTAGGGATACATACTAGGTTTGCTTTCTTGCCTAATTCTGGATAACGGAATGCACGTTTTCTAATATCCATGAATTTTTGCTTCAAGTCATCAAAGTTTACTTCAGGATGTTCATAGTATAACCACATACCTTTAGCGGCATCCATTGCTGAACCACCACCAATAGCAATGATTGTATCAGGTTGGAAGGCTTGCATTAAACTTAGACCTTTTTGAACTGTCTGGATAGATGGATCAGGTTCAACGTCACAGAATAGTTCATAAGTAATCTTACCTCTACCACGAGAAGGACGAGATTCAAGCTGGTCAGTTACTTTAGTAACATATCCTAGTTTTACCATTGATTGGTCAGTTACGATAAATACACGACTCATTTCATTCATATCATGTAAGTATTCAATAGAGTTCTTTTCAATATAAATCTTAGAAGGAATCTTGAACCATTGCATATTATTTCTCCTTTGACCAACTTTCTTGATATTTAACAAGTTAACAGTACTGATATTACCAGCAACACTGTTATGACCATAAGAACCACAACCAAGTGTTAATGAAGGAATAAAGGAGTTATAGATATTACCAATACCACCGAATGTACTTGGAGAATTCCAGATAATACGACATGCTTTTACACGTTTACCAAATTCTTTGACTAAGTCTTCATTTGCTGTATGAATAGCTGCAGAGTGACCGATACCGTTGAACATAACCATTTGTTCAGATTTATTTAGACCATCTTCAACGTTTTCTGCTTTAAGCATTGCTAGAACTGGTGACAACTTTTCACGTGTTAATGGTTCATTAGGACCAACTTCTTTACATTCAACAATCAAGATTGATGTGTCAGGATCTACTTTGAAGCCAGCCTCTTTTGCAATCCATGCAGCACTCATACCAGCAACAGCACCATTTAATTTTGCTGTTTCACATTCTTTTGAAAAGCTTGTTGCGCCAAACATGAATTTTTCAAGCATTTCTTTTTCTTTTGCTGAACAGAAATGAACATTATAGTGAACAAATTCTGCTTTAACATCATCATAAATTTCTTTATCGACGATAACAGCCTGTTCGCTTGCACAAATCATGCCATGATCGAATGCTTTTGACATCGCTATGTCATTAACGGCTTGTTTAATATTAGCAGTTGTTTCAATATAAGCAGGTACGTTACCAGCACCTACACCTAAAGCAGGTTTACCACAAGAGTAAGCAGCTTTAACCATGGCATTACCGCCAGTTGCTAAAATTGTAGATACACCAGGATGGTTCATTAATGCACTTGTAGCATCCATGCTTGGATGTTCAATCCATTGGATACAGTTTTCTGGAGCACCAGCCGCAACAGCTGCGTCATATACAACTTTCGCTGCAGCAGCAGAAGAATTCTGTGCATTTGGATGGAAAGCGAAAATGATTGGGTTTCTTGTCTTTAAGCAAATTAATGATTTGAAAATAGCAGTACTTGTTGGGTTAGTAACAGGGGTAATACCAGCAATAACACCAACTGGTTCAGCTACATAAATTAATCCTTTCACTTCATCTTCGCCGATAATACCTACAGTTTTTTGATGGCGCATATTATTTACAACATATTCACATGCAAATAGATTTTTTGTTGCTTTGTCTTCAAAGACACCACGTTTTGTTTCTTCAACAGCTAGTTTTGCCAGCTCACCATGTTTATCTAATGCAGCAACAGAGCATTTCGCAACGATATAATCAATCTTTTCTTGATCAAAGCTTGCATACTCATCTAATGCTTTTAATGCTTTTTGAACCTTAACATCTACTTCTTGTACACCAAGATCAACAGTCTTAGTTGTATCTGCTTTTTTTGAATCTGCCATATATTCCTCCTTGTGAACTAATTCACTACTATGGTTTACCATAGGTGAAAACATATTGCAAGGAAAATGTTAAAAATTTCACAAGATAGCGGTTTCATTGTGAAAAATGCAAAAAAATGTTTAAAAATTATTTAATAGATTACTTCAAATCTGGATTCATTTTCTTTTACAGGACAAACTTTATAACTTACATTTTCTACACGGCTGTAATGTGATCCTGTTTCTAAAGCATGAAGAAAAATATCAAGATCTCTTTCGTGACCCTGGGCAAAAACTTCGACCATCCCGTTAGATAAATTTTTGACAGTACCAGTGATAAAATACTTGTTTGCTATGCTTAAAACATACCATCTAAAGCCAACACCCTGCACAAGTCCTTCAACAATAATGTGATAACGTTTCATGATTCTATTTTATCTTAAAAAAGATATCGTGGTAAGATACTTATGTTAGGTGAGAAAAATATGATTCAACTTTTATTAAATAAAACAAATTTTGATGGTAGATGGGCTGCAGAAACACTATTTACCTTGTTCCATGAAAATCAGAAAGTATTAATTATTCCTTTGTCTCAAAAGACAGGCTGGGCAAGTGATTATGAAGATTATACCAATAAATTTGAACAGGGCAGTGAATATCATGCAGATTTAATTCGTCCCTTTTTAAGATATGGTATTCCAAAGAAAAATATACGTATTTTAAATCATTTTGATTATGATGAAGATTCATTATCAAGATTAATTAATAACTATGACGTGGTTTGCTTTTCAGCAGAAGAAGCATTAGATGCTTATAACTGCTTATTAGATTTAAATATACTAAATGTTTTATCAAACTATGATGGCATTTCAATCTTTTTATCAGGTGCTGCAAGTGTATTAAGTGAGTATTTTCCAGTATATGATGATGACTATGAAACCTTTATAACATATGACGGGTTCAACTATATAGAGGGTGTTGATTTAGTCATGGATTATCAGGAAACAGATGAATATCTGAAATATATTATTGAAACAATTGAAGATAGAAATAGAAAAGTACTCATTTGTCCAAAAGATGGTGGGGTTTTATTGACAGACACAAGTACGGAATTACTTGGCAGTGCTTTTATTGCAGATCAAAATGATCTCGATGAAATATATCGTTTATATAGAGAATAAAAAAAGCTCGCATATGTAATTACGTATGCGGGCTTTTTAAAGGGGTATGCATCTTATAAAGAAAATAACATATCTTTATAAGTAGGAATCTTATAGAAGTTAGTAGAAGCGATTACTTCATAAGCATCAATAGATTTACGAACCTGCATCATTTCTGTACAGATAATATCATGAATCTTGATACCTGTTTCATAAGTGTTTCCTTTAGCTAAGATATCTTTATAGTCTTTTTCTAGTTTTAATAAATCGGCATATAAAGTATCCATTAATTCTTTAATTTTACTTTCCTGATCAAGTAAATATTTAGGAGCATCTTTAATAGCAGAGATATGATTTGCTTTCCACTCTTCATTCATTGCCGGCAAGATTGTACTTCTAACAATATTTGATAAAGTCTTTACTTCAATGCCAATTGTACTAATATATTGATCTATTGCAATAGCTTTACGGGCATGTAATTCTTTTTCAGAGAAAACATCAAATTTAGTGAATAAATCGATAGTCTTTTCATCATCAAGTATAGATACTGCTTCGATATAAGAACGAATATTTGGTAGTCCTCTTCTTTCAGCTTCTTTTACCCATGCATCACTATAACCGTCACCTGAGAATAAAATTCTCTTATGGTTGTGGATGATATTTCTACATATTTCTAAAGCTTTAGAACGTATATCCTGTAAATATTTAATGCCTTCAAGTTCTTTATTGATATCTCTCAAAGCATCAGCCATGATTGTATTTAATACTGTATTAGGTAAAGCGGCACTCATGCTTGAACCTAACATTCTAAATTCAAATTTGTTGCCGGTAAAAGCAAGTGGAGAAGTACGGTTACGGTCGGTATTGTCATGAGGAATATAAGATAAACCAGAGATAGGGTTAAATGCATCTTTATCTAGTGGTAAATGTTGTTTAGCGGATTCCTCTTTATAAATGCTGAATAAAATATCTTCAATATAACTGCCTAGATATATTGAAATAATAGCAGGTGGAGCTTCATCAGCACCAAGTCGATGATCGTTTGCTCCAGAACTTGCACTATATCTTAATAATTCAGGATAAGTGTCTGCTGCCTTTAAGAAAGCACACATAAACACCAAGAAACGGATATTTTCAGCAGGTTTATCACCAGGAGAAAATAAATTTTGGCCATTACTTGTAACAATAGAGTAGTTATTGTGTTTTCCTGAACCGTTAATACCATCAAAAGGTTTTTCATGTAATAAGCATGCTAAATCGTGTTTATCAGCGTTACGTTTTAGAGTGTCCATAATTAACTGGTTTTGATCTACAGCAATATTTACATTGTTATAAACAACAGCTAATTCAAATTGTCCTGGAGCTACTTCATTATGTTCTGTTTTGGCATAAATTCCAAGTCTCCATAATTCTTTATTAACATCACTCATAAACTCTCGTACTCTTTCAGGAATAACAGCAAAATAGTGATCTTCAAGTTCCTGTCCTTTTGGAGCACTTGCACCAAATAAAGTTCTTCCTGTTAGTTTTAAGTCTAAGCGGGCATCAAAGTCTTTTTTATCAATTAAGAAATATTCTTGTTCAAGTCCGACAACAGGTGTGCAGTATTTAACATCTTTTTCACCTAGCAAATTGACTGTTTTAGTCGCTGCAACACTAATTGCTTGAATGGATTTTAATAGCGGATCTTTCGTATCTAATGATTCACCATTGTAAGATACAAAGACAGTAGGAATACATAAAACACCATTTTTAATAAATACAGGGGAAGTAACATCCCAATATGTATATCCACGGGCTTCAAAAGTAGCTCTTAAGCCACCACTTGGAAAGCTTGAAGCATCAGGTTCACCTTTGATTAAAGATTTGCCTGAGAAGCGTGTCATTGGTTCGCCATTTGCTCCTGGATCAATAAATGAATCATGTTTTTCGGCAGTAGAACCAGTCATTGGCTGGAACCAGTGTGTATAGTGAGTAGCACCTTTTTCTAAAGCCCATCTTTTCATTGCATGAGCAATTGCATCGGCAGTAGGTCTATCTAATGTTTCTTCGTTTTCAACAGTTTTTTTCCAAGATAAATAAATTGGATAAGGTAAACGTTCTTGCATTTCGTGTTCACCAAATACAAGTGAACCAAATCCTTCAAATGGCTTTTCCATAAAATATCTCCTTTTATTTTGTAATTATTAAAATCCTATTTGTATATCTAGTCAACAAAAAAATAAAAGAAAATTGCAAAAAAATTTAAATGTATTTCAAAAAATGAAATTTTTTCTGCTTTATTTCAAAAAAATTCTAAAAAAATAAAAAATCCTCAATTTTGAGGATTAGTAGTATGTGTAACCATTGCCATTATTTGCATTAGGATCAAATGAATAAGCTTCATCAAGTTTTACTGCTGTAACTTCAGGCACTTCATCAATAAGAATTGCTTCAATGCCTTGAGTCAGGGTTTCATCTATTGCCATACATCCAGCACAAGCTCCCAGCATTTTAACTGTAACTACTCCATCTTTGTAGTCAACTAATTGAACATCACCGCCATCTGCTTGAATATATGGTCTAATTTTACTGATTGTTTTTTCTATTCTTTCAAGTACATCTAATTTGTTATCTTCTGCCATAATTACCTCTTTTCTAGAATCCATACCAAAATATTAGGGCAACTGCACATCCAAGGATTATGCCGCCTATTACTTCAAACCATTTATGTCCTAAAACTTCTTTCATTTTTGTATGATAGATAGGATTAAGGAATTTGATATGAAATTCTTCTTGAATATCATGTACAAGTTGTTGTGTTACACGGATATTCTGACCACTATAATATCTTACATTTGCTGCATCGTATATTACAATGCATGCAAATGCTAATGACACTGCAAATAATGTGGAACTGAATTTTTCCTGTAAGCCTACTGATAATGCT
This sequence comes from uncultured Solobacterium sp., assembly GCA_905194705.1. Classification (GTDB taxonomy): domain Bacteria; phylum Bacillota_I; class Bacilli_A; order Erysipelotrichales; family Erysipelotrichaceae; genus Bulleidia. Next base: position 17,279 of record CAJJTI010000011.1, read on the forward strand.
AGTGCGGATACTAGAGCACTGTGAGAGCTTGGAAATCCACCACTATCATGAGCTAAATGCCAATGCCATTCATGTTTTACACAATAATAAATAAAAGGCTTTAAAAACTGTGCAAGTAATGCAGAGACAATAGCTGAGTAGAAAGGATACATCGTATGAACCATTTAATTTACCTCGCTTGTAAAGTATAGCACACAGAACCTTCTGGTGATATACTTACCACGGGAAGAAAAGATAAAGAATATATTAAGATGAAGTATAAAATTGGCGAAATTGTTGAAGGGAAAATCACAGGGATTCAAGCATATGGAGCTTTTGTAGCATTAGATGATGATACAAATGGACTAATACATATATCTGAAATCAGTGATGGATATGTAAAAGATATTACACGATTTGTTAGAGTTGGTGACACAGTTCGTGTTAAAATAATTGATATCGATGAAAGCACTAATCAAGTAAGATTGTCGTTAAAGGCTCTGCATAAGAAAAGAGCACATGGCCGTATGGGAATGTTTTCTCACAAAGCCACTCTACCTGAATCAAAACTTGGTTTTCTTTCTATCGAGAAGCAATTACCAATATGGATTCAAGAAGCAAAAAAAGGAGATAGAAGATGATTAAATTCGATGAAACACATGGTTTATTTGATGAAAAAATTGAAGATTTCCAACCACAAGTAACAGAGATCCACAAAAGCATCCGTGAGAAAACAGGAAAAGGAAATGATTTTTTAGGATGGGTTGACTGGGCTAATACGTATGACAAAGAAGAATTCGATAGAATGCTTAAATTAGCTGAAAAGCTAAATGACAAAGCCGAAGTAGTCGTTGTATGTGGTATTGGTGGAAGTTATTTAGGTGCTCGTGCAGCTGCTGAAATGATCCAGGGTTTATATCCAAATACAAAGCATGAAATTGTATTTGTTGGAAATACATTCTCAAGTACATATATCAATCAAGTTATCGAACATATTAAAGGTAAGAGTGTTGTCCTAAACGTTATTTCTAAATCAGGTACAACAACAGAAACAGCTTTAGCATTCCGTATTTTACGTGAATATATGGAAGAAACATATGGTAAAGAAGAATGCAAAGAAAGAATTATTGCAACAACTGACAAAGCTCGTGGAACTTTAAAAGCTTTAGCAGATGAAGAAGGATATGAAACTTTTGTTATTCCTGATGATATTGGTGGAAGATATTCTGTTATTACACCAGTAGGTTTATTACCTCTAGCATTAATTGGTGTAGATATCAAAAAAATCATGCAAGGTTATACAGATGCCTTCAATGAATTAAATACAGCAGATTTAAAAGAAAATACAGCTTACCGTTATGCTGTAGCTCGTCGTATTCTTCAAAATCATGGATATGATGTAGAAATGTTTGTTGCGTATGAACCACAACTAAGAAGTTTATCTGAATGGTGGAAACAATTATTAGGCGAAAGTGAAGGAAAAGATGGAAAGGGTATTCTACCTGATTCTTGCGTATTCTCTACTGATCTTCATAGCTTAGGACAATTTGTTCAAGAAGGTAAGAAAGTATTATTTGAAACAGTATTAACTGTAGAAACACCTACTATTGATGCGACTGTTCCTAATGATGCTGATAATAAAGATGGTATGAACTATCTAACAGGCAAGCTTAGACTGGGTTAACAAGATGGCTTTTGAAGGAACTTTAGAAGCACATGTTGAAACAGGTAAAGTGCCAAACCTTGTATTATCTATCGCTGATATGAAAGAATACAGCTTTGGTTATATGTGCTATTGGTTCTTTGTGGCTACAGCTATGACTTGCTACATGCTTGATATCAATCCATTCAACCAGCCTGGTGTAGAAGTTTATAAAAAGAATATGTTTAGACTACTAGGAAAACCTGGTTACGAAAAATAAATAAAAGAACAAAAAGTGGTGTAAAAGCCACTTTTTATATTATTTAGCTATGTGAAAAAGATAAAAAGCAAAATATAAGTTTACAAAAGCATTTATTTATAGTTTAATAGAATCTGTTTTTCAAATCATATAATGTCCCTAATGTGGTGGGACAGTCTCTACATCTTGACCGTAAATCAAGGTACTATGATAGATGTTTACTCCTCTATCATTTCTGGTGATTGAAAAACACTCAATGATAAGGGGGATTATAATGAATAAATTGAGTCGCTTTTTTGCTTTTGAAGAGAAAGGGACATCATTTCAAATTGAAGTGATTGCCGGATTAACAACATTTATGACGATGGCGTATGTACTTGTTACGCAACCTGGAGCTGTCTGTGGTTTTGGGCCAGATGCATATATCGTCGATTGTAATGGAGTGATGATCACAAAAGAAGCTATCATGGTTACTTGTGCATTCATTTCAGCAATAATAACAATTTTAATGGGTTTATATGCTAACTTGCCATTTGCTTTATCAACTGGTATGGGTAGTAACTTTATGTTTGGTGCTTTAATTCAATCTGGTGCTATGAGTTATGGTGCATGTATGGCCATTACATTAATCAGTGGAATTATCTTCGTTATTTTAACAAGACTTGGTATTCGTGATTTGATTGTTAAAGCAATGCCTAAAAATCTTAAAGTTGCGATTGGTGTAGCTATTGGTTTCTTTATTGCTTATTTAGGTTTCAAAAATAGTGGTATCGGTACTTTCATTAATGGTATTGGTCAAGGTAACTTCAAAGATCCAAGTGTATATTTAGCTATCTTTGGTTTATTCCTAATTGGTTTCTTAAATGCTTATAAAGTAAAAGGTTCTATCATGATTGGTATTGTCGTTGTTACTTTATTAGGTATTCCACTAGGTGTAACAACTTTACCTGCAACATTAGCTAAATTACCTGATATGGCTGGTTTGCAAAATATCATTTTCAATTTTGATTTCAAATCAATCTTAACATTCAGTTGTATTCCATTAATCTTTATTACATTCTGTGGTGACTTCTTCTCAACACTTGGTACAGTACTAGGTTGTGGTGCTAAAGCAGGAATGTTAGATAAAGATGGTAACTTTGAACATATTGAAAAACCATTCCTAGTAGATGCAATCGGTACAGTCGTTGGTGCTTGTACTGGTAATACAACAATTACAACTTATGTTGAATCTGGTGCTGGTGTTCAAGCAGGTGGTAAAACAGGTGTTACAGCTATTACTGTAGCTGTATGTTTCTTACTATCAATGTTCTTATCACCACTTGTATTAATTATTCCTAATGCCGCAACAGGACCTGCATTAATCTTCGTTGGTTTCTTAATGATTGAAGGAATTTCACAAATTGAATTCAGCAAGTTTGATGAAGCATTTGGACCATTTATTATGATTATGTTCACTATCTTTACAGGTAGTATTGCTAGTGGTATTTGTGCTGGTATCATTGCACATGTATTTATTAAAGTAGCTTGTGGAAAAGCAAAAGAAGTAAACTTAATTCTTTATGTTCTATTAATTCCATTAGTACTATATTTTATTGCTGGATGAGGTGAATGATGAGAGTAAAAAATAATAGAAAAGAACTAATTAAAGCAGCTTTAGGACTTGTTGAATGTGATTTAGCAATTAAAAATGCACAATTATTAAATGTATTTACAGGTGAAGTATATCCTGCAACGGTATTTGTGTATGATGGTGCAATAGCACATGTTGAATACAGAAACCTTGAAGAAGGTTTAGATAAAGTTAAGGTTGTTGTTGACGCTGAAGGTAAATATTTAATTCCTGGTTTAATTGATGCTCACATGCATATTGAAAGCAGTATGTTAACACCACGTAACTTTGCAAAAGTATCTATTCCAAGTGGTACAACAACAATTGTTATGGATCCACATGAAATTGGTAATGTTTATGGGGTTGAAGGCGTTAAATATATGCATGACTCTGGTGAAGGTCTACCTCAAAGACAATTTGTAGATATTCCAAGTTGCGTTCCTGCTGTACCAGGATGCGAAAACGCTGGAGCTGAATTCTTTGCGAAAGAAATCGAAGAATTAGCTGAATTAAAGCGAGTTATTGGTTTAGCAGAAGTAATGGACTATATTGGTGTAATCAATCAAGAAGATAGAATGGCTGATATTATTCACGCTGCTGAAAGAAAAGGTTTATATCTTCAAGGACATGCTCCATTTGTATCAAGTAGAGATTTAAGTGCTTATTTAATCGGTGGACCTGTTACAGATCACGAATCTCGTACAGGTGAAGAAGCAATTGAAAAATTAAGAAGTGGTATGTTTATTGACTCTAGAGAATCAAGTATCACACATAATGTTAAAGATATCTGGGAAGGTGTTAAACATTGCAAATTCTTTGATCATTATTGCTTATGCACAGATGATAGAGAAGCGGATGATTTATTGCATGAAGGACATATTAACTATGTTGTTAATGCAGCAATTAAATATGGTATGGATCCTATCACAGCAATTAAGTCTGCTACTTTAAATACAGCTAGAGAAATTAACGTAACTGATTTAGGTGCTATTGCGCCTGGATATGTAGCAGATATGTTACTTGTTGAAGATTTAAGTAATATTCATCCTACACACGTATTCTTTGAAGGAAAACTTGTTGCTCAAGATGGCAAGTTATTACAACCTATTGAAGATAAAGAATACGAAATTGAAACGAGAAATTCTGTACAGCTAAAAGAATTATCACTTGAAGATTTCCATGTAGATACACCAGTTGAAAATGGAAAAGTAAAAGTCAATGTAATGGTATATCCTAATCTAGAACTATCTTCTACTTATGTTGAAAAAACAGAATTTGAAGTAAAAGATGGAAATATCGTATTACCTGACGATGATTATAAATTTGTTATTGTATTAAATCGTTATGGTAAAGGTACAATTGGAAAAGGTATTGTAAAAGGATTTGGTACAAAGAAAGGTGCTTTAGCTTCTACTGTATCTCATGACTCTCATAATTTGACAGTTGTATATGATAATGAAAAAGACGCATTACTAGTCGCTAATACATTAAAAGAATGTGGTGGTGGAATGTGTGCTGCTTATAATGGTACAGTTTTATCAACTTTACCTCTACCTTTAGCAGGCTTAATGTCATTAAAATCTGCAGAAGAATTATCAGTTGTTTCTCAAAAGATGAAACAAGCTATTGTAGAACTAGGCTTAACAGATATGGAAAATCCACTATTAAGAATTGTTACATTAGCACTACCTGTAATTCCTGAAGTAAAGATGAGTGATTTAGGTTTAGTAGATGTACTAACAAAGAAGATTATTCTTTTTTACGCTGAATAATTGATTAATTAAATAGATTAAGTATATCCTTCCGTATGTTTATTTATGGAAGGATATTTTTATGAAAATAGATATAATTTAGTTGGGCAAGTATATGAATGTTATTAATAATTTGTTTAAAAAATATCTTAATGATAGAAATGAAGAATACAAAAATATTTCGCAGGAAATATCGAAAAGTATTCTTTTTATGAATGAGTTAATACAAAAAAATGAACTAATTGAATTATCTAAGTACTCTGATGAAATGTCAGATTTAAGGATGTTATTTTCAAAAGCAAATGATTTGAATAATAAAATTATTTTAATAAAAAGCGATGAAATTAACGAATTTCAATCATTATTTTCTAAATTTGAAAAAGAATATAATTCATTTGAAAGTCTTGTTGATAAACATAATCAAATATATCTGAAAGAAAAAATTCAAAATGTTAGAGAAATGATTGGAAAAGTAGAAGGTCATGATTTAGACGATCAACAAATAATATGTATATTAAAAGACAGCTACAATCAAAATGTTGTTGCTGGAGCTGGAACAGGCAAAACAACAACAATTATTGGAAAAATAAAATATTTACTCAAATCAGAACAATATAAGCCTGAAGAAATTTTAGTCCTTTCTTTTACTCATGCTGCAGCATCTGAAATGAAAGTGCGTCTTCAAGAAGAAACTTCTAGTAATATATGTGTTTCTACATTTCATAGATTTGGATACAGCATTTTGACTTCAGTTGAAGGCAAAAAACCAAACATCTTTACAAAATCTGCTTCATCTATTATTGAAGAAGAATTAAAAAAAGAATTAAATGATTTCAATTATAAAAAGAAATTTTTGAGATTTATCAGCAGACAAGGTATTCACGAACAAACAGATTTATCTGAAAATATACGTAATATTGAAGAATATAAGAATTATATAAGCAAATATAAACCAATAACATTTGGTCAAGAGCTTGTAAAAAGTTATGGTGAACTTA
>CAJJTI010000012.1 GCA_905194705.1 uncultured Solobacterium sp.
CTTTTCTTCTACCATGAATAAACAGTTTGTCTTTTTACCTGCTTCATGAACATCATATGCTTTTACATCTTTATAGCTGAAGAATTGTCCTAAGCTGACAACACCTTCTTCACCAATACCATCTCTTTGTAATAAAAACATAATAATACAAAATTCTGTCGCAAATAAGCGAACAAAATCTAATACCGTTTGGCAAAAAATAATTGTTACAATTGACATAACTCCTGCTACAGCAAAAATAATACGTGAGAAGTTCCATGATTTATCTTTAATTGTAATTTGTTTCTTTGTCTTTAAATAACCTGTTAATAGCCAAGTTCCTAAACCACCAAATATCAATATAATTACTATATTACTAGCTTCATTCATTTAAAATACCTCATTCCATTTCTATGATAATATGCTAAAATCTTATTTCTATCAAGTTGAAGAAAGACAGCCTCTTAAAAAATATAGACTCAATAGGATCTACCCTAATGAGTCTATATTATCATCTTTTTTATTTGACTGTAATTACATAGTCATGATCATCAGCATCCACGACGATTGTCTTATTTTGAAGATCTGGTTCTTCAATAATCTTTCTAGCAACCATTGTTTCGATAGTTCTTTGGATATGACGTTTCATTGGTCTAGCACCAAATGCTTCATCAGTACCTAAAGAGATAATTCTTTCTTTCGCTTTATCCGTAATTTCAAGCTTGATGTCTTTTTCATTTAGACGTTTAGCAAGTTGACTTAAGAACTTGTCAGCAATCTTCTTCATAACATTTTCATTTAATGGGTTGAAAATAATTACTTCATCAATACGGTTTACAAATTCTGGTTTAAAGAAGTTACGTACTTCTTCACGATAATGCTCTTCACGAGCCACTTTATCTGTATCAAAGGCATATTGAGAACCTAAGTTACTTGTCATGATAATAATTGTATTCTTGAAGTCTACTGTAACACCTTTGGAATCAGTAATACGACCATCATCAAGAATTTGTAACAAGATATTAAATACATCTGGATGAGCTTTTTCAACTTCATCAAGCAAGACAATTGAATATGGATTACGACGAACAGCTTCTGTTAACTGTCCACCTTCATCGTATCCAACATATCCTGGAGGAGCACCAATTAGTCTAGAAACTGAGAACTTCTCCATATATTCAGACATATCAATACGAACAATCTTATTTTCATCATCAAATAACTGTTCAGCTAAAGCTTTAGCAACTTCTGTTTTACCAACACCTGTAGGGCCTAAGAACAAGAAGGAACCAAGTGGTCTATTTTCATCCTGAATCTGAGCTTTAGAACGCATTATTGCATCAGAAACAAGCTTTAATGCTTCATCTTGACCGATGACTCTCTTTCTTAAAGCATCTTCAAGGTGTAATAACTTCTGTCTTTCACTGCTCATTAATCTGCTCACTTCAATATGAGTCCATCTTGAAACAATCTTCGCAATCATCTCTTCATCAACAACCTGTTGAATCATTGTATCTTGCTGTTCAATTGTAGAAGCATCTTGAATCTTCTTTTCAAGTTGAGGAATTGTTTCATATTTTAATTTCGCAGCTTTTTCATAGTCGATATCATTTTGAGCTTGTGTTAATTGCAGTTTAGCTGTTTCAAGTTGTTCCTTATAGGATTTAACTGCGTCTAGTTCTGCCTTTTCTTTTTGCCACTTTGAGAATTTAATTTCTTTTTCTTCTTTCAAATTGGCAAGTTCTTTATCAATATCATTCTTTCTTTCTACAGTCTTAGGATCATCTTCATCATGAAGTGAAGTTTCTTCAATTTGAAGCGTCATAATCTTACGATTAAGTTCATCAAGATCAGCAGGCATAGAATCCATTTCTACACGGATACATGCACAAGCTTCATCAATTAAGTCAATTGCTTTATCTGGCAAAAATCTATCAGTAATATAACGATTACTTAATACTGCTGCTGCAACAATAGCTTCATCCTTGATTTCTACACCATGATGACTTTCAAAACGATCTTTCAGACCACGAAGAATAGAAATAGTATCTTCAACTGTAGGTTCAGATACCATAATCTTCTGGAATCTACGTTCAAGAGCTCTATCTTTTTCAATATACTTACGATATTCATCAAAAGTAGTTGCACCAATACACTTTAATTCACCACGAGCGAGCATTGGTTTTAAAAGGTTAGCCGCATCCATTGAACCTTCTGTTTTACCAGCACCTACAAGATTATGAATTTCATCAATGAAGAGAATAATATTTCCATCCGCCTTCTTAACTTCATTTAAGACGCCTTTTAATCTCTCTTCAAATTCACCTCTGTATTTAGCGCCAGCAATTAAAGCACCCATATCAAGTTCTACAAGACGCTTATCTTTTAATCCTAGAGGTACATCCCCTTTATAAATACGCCAAGCTAAACCTTCTACGATAGCTGTTTTACCAACGCCAGGTTCACCAATCAAAACTGGGTTATTCTTTGTTTTACGAGATAGTATTTCTATAACACGACGGATTTCTTCATCTCTGCCAATAACAGGATCAATCTTTCCATCTTTTACATCCTGTACTAAGTCATGGCCAAACTTCTTAAGTGCATCAAGTTGAGCTTCGCCACCCTTGTCATTCATAGACATGCCATTTCTTCTATCAAGTTCTGCTTTTAATACATCACTTGCTTTAATGTTATAACGATTCAAGAAATCTTTTACAAAACTTGAACCTGTCTCAAACATACCTGTTAAGTATGTACCAGAAGACATATAAGTATCATTTTGTTTCTTCATTTCATCTAATGCTTTACTGTAAGCATCCGCAACGAAACGAGAAATATTAGGTTGTGATGAAGAACTGGATGATGGTAATCGACGAATATAGTTTTCAGTAAACTTCAAGGCATCTTCTTTATCAATGCCTAAACGACTCCAAATCCCATCTAGACCATTATCTTCAAGCATGCTGGCAATAATATGTTCAATACATAATTCGCTGTTATGATTTTCTTGAGCTTTTGTAAATGCAGACATAATAATTGCCTGTAAAGCCTCTGTCATTTTTTCAATATCCATACTTGTCACCTCCTAACAAAGGTAATCATAAAATTTAATTAAAACGTTTTTTCATTTTGCTCCAAAAGCTGCCTTTTCCATTTGAATTTTGTAGCTCTTGAAGTTCTGCATATAATTCTTTTTCACGTGCTGTAAGCTTTTTGTCAATTGTGATTTCAATTGTACATAGTTCATCACCTTGCAAACCGCCACGCATATCGGGAACACCTTTTCCTCTTAACTTTAAAATTGTTCCATCTTGTGTTCCTGCAGGTATCTTCATAGATACTTCACCATGAATTGTAGGAACATCTATTGTTGTACCAATAGTAGCGTCTACTGCAGTAACAGGAATAGTAATTAAGATATCTTTTCCTTGTCTTTCAAAACGTTCATCTGGAAGAACATTGATTTGTAAATATAAGTCACCATTAGGACCGCCATTTGCACCTCTTTCTCCTTTACCAACAACTCTTAATCTTTGACCAGAATCAATTCCTGCTGGAATCTTAACTTCCACAGTAGTTTTCTTTCTTTCGTATCCTTTACCGCCACATACTGGACATACTTTACGAATCTTTTTACCTGTACCTCTACAGTCAGGACATACCCCCTGACTCTGGAATACACCAAATGCTGTTCTTTGTTGCGTTATAACTGTTCCACTGCCATGACACGTAGAACATGTTTCAATGTCACTAGGACTGTTTGCACCATTACCATTACAATGCGAACAAGTTTCTTCAACATTAATATCGAATTTTTCCGTCTTGCCAAAACAAGCATCCATAAAACTGATATCAACTCTCATCAAACGGTCATTACCTCGTTGAGGGGCATTTGACTTGCGGCTTGAGGAAGAACTAAATCCTCCCATGCCGCCACCCATTCCTCCACCAAAGAATGACGAGAAGATATCATTTAAATCATCAAATCCACCAGAAGAGAAACCACTGAAACCTCCTTGTGAACCATCCATTCCCGCAAAACCAAACTGGTCATATGTAGAACGTTTTTGAGGATCACTTAATACTTCATATGCTTCATTTACTTCTTTGAATTTTTCTGCCGCATCACTGGCTTTATTCACATCTGGATGATATTTCTTCGCCAATGACCTGTATGCTTTTTTTATTTCATCTTGGCTTGCGTCTTTTGAAACGCCAAGCACTTCATAATAATCTCGTTTATCTGCCATAGGCTACCTCCTATTGAATTGCACTTGCAAATACATCAAGTGAATTACCACCATGTATTCTAACACGTGGTAGTTCAAATAAATCCATTCCAGGTGTTATCCACCCGTTAGCGGTTGTAAAAGCCATCTTTACACCTGCATCTTTTAATATCGCTTTTGCTGAATCATTTACATCACCAAAAGGATAACAATATACAAATCCACCATCGACATAATCTAATGACATTCTTGTATCTTCTACACCTTCATCATGGTCCATGCATTGTAATCTTCCACCATGTCCCATTCCTGAGCAACCACCTTGATGCGTCAAGAATCCATGTGACTGTAATTCCAAACCATCTTCTCGCATCTCCCAGAAATCATAGGATAATGTCGGATCTTCCCAACCACATATCAAGAATAATGTGGCATTAAGTCCATATTTTTGAAATACTGGGAAAGCATATTCATGAACACTTGGATCACCATCATCAATCGTAATCGCTAAAGAATGCGCAGGAACATTTGCTCGACCTGTCATAAAGTAATAAACTTCACGCATTGTTAGAGCAGTAAAATTGTGACTAACAAGATAATTTAGATGTTCATCAAGTTCATTTACTTCTACATAGTTACCATCTTTTCTTGTTTCGCCACTAGTCTTACTATAGAAGAAATGATACATAAGAACAGGAATGGAAGTAGATAATTCTCTTGTTTCACCTGCAATTTCATTAATTCCACTAACTTCAGCAGTTGAAATATAATAAATCGCATTTGAAAACAAGACACCATAGCGTTTATCATCTTCTGCTGGCTTAACATATACGCTATATTTATCAGAATGATTAAATGTAATAACTACATTACCTTTTTCATCTAATAAACTATAAGTATCATTTGTCGTTAATTCTTCATTAAAACTAACTAAATGATTTGTATTTCTAAACCACCGGTTAGATGCAGTAACATCATTACCATCAACATAATAATTTGTATCTTTAATTGCTAATAAACTACCTGTACCTTCAGTTACATCAAAATACATTCCTTTTGTAGCTTTTCCTGCAACATTATGACCTGCATCATAAATATTTGCATCATTATTCATTTCAATTTTTGTATCATAATACATCTTGAAATTTGAATCATCTTTATTTGATACCTCTGGTTGTACTGTTGGTGTAGATTCAGGTGCGGGAGTAGTTGTTTCAGGTTCTTTTTTTGAAGAACATCCTGATACCGTCATAAGACAAATTCCCAGGATTACTCCCAGGAATTTTCTGACGGTTTGTTTACTTTGTTTCTTTGAAGTCAGCGTCGACAACATTGTCGTCCCCTGTAGAGCCATTAGCTGTATTAGAGCCCATATCAGTTGGGTTGGCTGATTGCTGTTGATACATGTGCTCTGCCATTGCATTAGCTGCTTGTTCTAATGCATCTAACTTTGTCTTTAATGTAGACATATCGTTATCATCAATAGCCTTTTGAAGTTCATCACGTAATTTTTGTACTTCAGCCTTTTGTTCAGCAGAAACATTAGCGTTATCAGCTTTCAATGTTTCATCAATCTGGTTGATATAAGCTAAAGCCTTGTTCTTTGTCTCAATATCTTCTTTACGTTTGTCATCTTCAGCTTTGTGATCTTCAGCTTCCTTAACCATACGATCAATTTCTTCTTCACTTAAACCAGAAGAGTTCTTGATTGTAATAGATTGTTTCTTGTTTGTACCCTTATCTATAGCACTTACACTAACAATACCGTTAACGTCGATATCAAATGTAACTTCGATTTGTGGTACACCACGTCTTGCTGGAGCAATACCATCAAGAACGAATGTTCCTAATGTCTTGTTATCGTTAGCCATTGGTCTTTCACCTTGTAATACATGAATATCAACAGCTGGCTGGTTATCTGCAGCAGTAGAGAATACTTGTGACTTGCTTGTTGGAATTGTTGTATTACGTGGAATTAATACAGTCATAACACCACCTAATGTTTCAATACCTAAGCTTAATGGTGTAACGTCTAGTAATAATACGTCTGCACCAGCACCTGCAGCATCACCATTAATAACAGCACCTTGAATAGCTGCACCAATAGCTACGCATTCATCAGGGTTGATACCTTTATTTGGTTCTTGACCCAATTCTTTTTTAACTGCTTCTTGAACAGCTGGAATACGTGTACTACCACCAACTAATAATACGTGGTCAATATCACGAGCACTTAATTTAGCATCGCTTAATGCTTGTCTTACAGGACCCATTGTCTTATCAACTAAGAACTTAGTCATCTTGTCGAACTCAGCTCTTGTTAATTTAGTTTCAAGGTTCAATGCACCAGCACCATTTGGATCTGGGCAAATGAATGGAAGTGAAATTTCTGTTTCTACCATTCCTGATAAATCTTTCTTAGCTTTTTCAGCAGCGTCCTTTAAACGTTGAAGAATCATACGGTCATTTTTCAAATCAACGCCATGTTCTTTCTTGAAGTTATCATTTAACCAGTCAATGATTACGTTATCAAAATCATCGCCACCTAGATGTGTATCACCAGCAGTACTTAATACTTCAAATGTTCCATCTGCAATATCTAGAATAGATACATCGAATGTACCACCACCTAAGTCATATACAAGAACTTTTTGTTCTTTGCTTGTATCTTTATCAACACCAAATGCTAATGCACTGGCCGTTGGTTCGTTAATAATACGTTTAACTTCTAATCCAGCAATCTTACCAGCATCTTTTGTTGCTTGACGTTGAGCGTCATTGAAATATGCAGGAACTGTAATAACAGCTTCTGTAACAGGTTCTCCTAAGTAACCTTCTGCATAGCTCTTTAAGTATGAAAGAATCATTGCAGAGATTTCTTGTGGTGTATAAGATTTACCATCAAGAGTTACTTTTTCATTTGTACCCATTAAACGTTTAATAGAATAAACAGTATCTTTGTTTGTTACCATTTGACGTTTTGCAGCATCACCTACAATACGTTCACCATTTTTATATGCAACAACAGATGGAGTTGTACGGTTGCCTTCTGGGTTAGCAATAACTTTAACTTCTTTGCCTTCCATTACAGCAACACAACTATTTGTAGTACCTAAGTCAATACCTATAATTTTTCCCATATTCTTATCCTCCTAGTTATTCACTTACTTTAACCATGGCTGCTCTTAGCAGTCTGTCTTTTAAAATATATCCTTTTTGTAATACTGTTGTAACAGTACCCGGTTCAACACCTTCAATGTGTTCACTCATCAGTGCCTGATGAAAGTTTGGATCAAATGGTTTATTTAAACAATCAATTTCAACAACACCTTCTTTTTCTAAAGCTTTAACTAATTGCTTATGTACCATTTCAAATGCTTTACGATATTTTTCATCTGTACTGTCAGTTGCTAATGCACGTTCGCAATTGTCGAGTACCGGTAATATCTCTTTTGCAAAATCCTGTGCACGATACTTATTTCTCATTTCAAAGTCGTTATTTAAACGCTTCTTCATATTTTCTGTATCCGCATATGCTTTTGCATAAGCATTCTTTAAACCAGCTACCTTGTTTTGAAGTTCAGCATTTTCAGATTGCAAAGTTTCAATTTGTTTGTTTAATTTAGTAACTTCATCTTCTTCTTGAGGTTCTACTTTTTTCTCATCTTTACTTTCTTCTTTGATTTCTTCTTTTGTTTCTTCGTTGACGGTGGTTTCCTTCACCGCTTCATTTTTCTTCATTTCTTCACTCATTTTTATCATCACCGTCTTTTCTTCTATACATCTTTTCTATCATCTGAGCAGCATATTCAATCATAGAAACTATCTTGTCATAATTCATTCTTGATGGTCCTACAACCATTAGCTGTCCACTCTCGTTGTCATTTACTTTAAATGTGCTCTTTACTACAGCCACATCATTGAACCATGTAAGTTCAGCACCTTTATTTGTTCGTATTGCAACTGCATTTTCATTTTCATGAACCGAACGCCATACTGTTGAATCATTAAGCATATTCATTAAACTCTTCAGTTTATCAATATCCTCAAATTCAGGCTGATAAAGCATTTTGTCCTTACCACTGAAATATACATTTTCACTTGCAAAGCGAATAAATGCTTGAACAAAGGCTGTAAATAGTACATCATGCTGTTGAACAAGTGTTGCAAACATTGGCTTAATCTCATTCATTTTTTCAGCAAGTTCATCAATTGGTACACCTCTTAATTTAGAATTGATAATATCAGTACAGTTTTCAATATCCTTTAATGATACATCTTCATCAAATTGGAAGTTTTTTGTTTCCGTATGACCAGTATCTGTTACAAATACACATACTGCATGTCTTTCATCAAGTGGAAGAAGTTTTATATGTGCAAGTTTTTGTAAACTGGAATCAGGACCAATTGCACCAGTTGTTAAATTTGTCATTTCTGACATAATTCTGCAACTCACATGAACTGCATCTTCAATATTCAAGGAAGAAGTTTCAAATGCATCACGAATTGCTACTTCCATACGTTTATCTAATGCAGAGTTGCTTAATAAATTCTCACAATAGAATTTATAGCCAAGGGTACTTGGAATTCTGCCACTTGAAGTATGCGTTTTCTCAAGATATCCCATTTCTTCAAGAATTTGCATATCATTACGAATTGTCGCACTTGAATAAGGAAGTTTATATTTCTGTTGAAGTGTTTTGGATCCGACAGGTTCAGCAGTACGAATATACTCATCGACAATTGCTTTAAATATTTCAATCCTTCTTGGTGTTAGCATACTTTCACCTTTTAGCATTCCTTTCCTTTGACTGCTAATAGTATAGCCCACCCTTTTAGCACTGTCAACATCAGTGTGCTAAAATATACAAAAAAATCCAGTCTTTTATAAACTGAATTTTCTTAGATATTACTTAGTTTCTTTTCTACTTTTTCTACTACTTCTAATGGAACAAATTCTCTGATATCGCCACCATTTAAAGCTATTTCTTTCACTACTGATGAGCTTAGGAAGGAATATTTTGGTCGAGCAATAAAGAACAATGTCTCAATATCTTCATTTAGCATCTGGTTTGCTGTAGCTTGTTGTAGCTCATATTCATAATCAGATACCGCTCTAATACCTCTGATAATTACCCCTGCATTGATTTTTTTTGCAAAGTCAACGGTTAAACCATTACCAATTAAAACATGAATCTTATCTTTACAAGGTAAAGAAGAAATACTCTTTTCAATGAGTTCTTTTCTTTCTTCTTCTGTAAAGGATGAATTCTTTCTTGGATTTTTCATAATTAGAACATCCAGTTCATCAAATTTCTTTGCAGCTCGTTCAATAATATCTAAATGTCCAATTGTAATAGGATCAAATGTTCCTGGATAACATGCCTTCATTTATTTGTTTACCTTTCTATAATATACAATTTTAGAAATGCCATAAATTGCTTCTTTATATTTTTCTACATCACCGATTCTATCTGCATAAGTATCTTCTTTTAAGCATTCAACAACAATTCTTGCCGAACTAGTTAATAGTCCCTTTTCATCTAAAATACCAATAATCTTTTCATTTTGCTGTAAAGCATATGGTGGATCTAAATAAACCAAATCAAATTTTATATGATTTTCTGTGAAGTAATGTAAAGCATTTGTATCAAGCATTGATAATACTTTTGTCTTGTCTTCAAGATTTAAAGCAGTAATATTCTCTTTAATAATACGAATAGCTTCATAATTCTTATCTACAAAATAAGCAAAACTCATCCCTCTACTTAGTGCTTCGATTCCTACCGCACCACTACCAGCATATAAATCAAGCATTTTACCACCGTCAAAAAAGCCACCAAGAGAAGAAAATACTGCTTCACGTACTTTATCCAAAGTAGGTCTCGTTGCTGTTCCTTTTAATGTTTTAATTGTTCTTGAAGAAAATTCACCCGCAATAATTCTCATTTTATCTCTCCTTTATTAAATCGCATAATAACAGCTTGAGCTATACCAACAGCACACATTACCGATAACGTAGAGCTACCACCTGAAGAAATCATTAGTAATGGTACACCTGTTAAAGGAATTAAACCTGTAACCCCACCTACATTTAATAATGTATGGATTGCAATATACATCGCAACCCCAATTAAGATAATCTTGCCCTTTTCACTTTTCATTTTAAATGCATATAAGAATAAACGCACGATAATAATCATATAAGGTACAAAAATAAGCAAGAAACCAAATATACCAAGTTCTTCTACAACAATAGCTAAGATAAAGTCAGTATTTGCAGCTGGAAATCTTGTATATTTACGTACGGAGTTACCATAACCCAAACCAAACCAGCCACCTGTTGCAAATGATACAAGTCCATTAACTAACTGATATCCTGTATTATATTGGTCAATAAACGGATTAACCGCTGATAAAATTCTATTAATCTGATAAGGCTGTAATGGTAAATGTTTAATTAATGCTGTTCCATAAGGTGAAAGTAAATATAAACCTAATACAGCTAATCCTAAAAATAAAATACAAATTACTTTTTGACATTTTTTTAATTGCGGATGACTTGGTATTAATACGCAAATACCTGAAATAGTCGCAATAACAGCTGCCGAACCAAAATCCTTCTGCAAAATTAAAACAATTAAAACATATGTCATTATTAGAATTAATGGTCTTTTCCATATATCATTAGGATTATTGAACATTTTTGTCACATCCCCAAGATAAGCCGCAACAATTAATATTGCCATAATCTTAGCAAACTCTGCTGGCTGAATTGACATTTCTACACCCGGTAAAGGAATACGAATCCACGCTTTAGATCCACCACCTGCAGTAAAGAATATGCAGAAGAATAAAGCTCCTGCTATAATCAATACCCAGGTAGAAAACCAGGAACTTGTAAAAAAGGAAAATGTAAATTTACGTGCAAGATACGTCATAGAAATATAACCAGCACACAAGAAAACAACCTGTTTAAATACTGTCATTGGTAAATACAACGGATTGTTTACATGGTCACTGTCAATAGCAATACCCATTGAAGCACTTGAAATCATTAATAATCCCACAACTGCTAACACTAAAATTGATATATTAATTGCTCTATCTGTGCCTTTTGGCATCCAAATTTTAAGACGTCTTTTTTTATCACTTTGATTTAAACTCATATACAAAATATTCTAACACATACTAGATTATTCTTAAGCATTTTTCCTCCTCGGCACAAAAAATAAAAAAATTTTTAAATGTATACGCTAACATTAAAAAAAAGTATTTACAATCGAAAGAAATATACAATAGAATAACTTCGAGGTAAGTAATTAATATGATTATCAATAATGAAACTATCATAAAGGATAACAATCCTTTAATTCGTGAAAAATCTCTTCCTGTTTCTTTGCCCTTATCTAAAGAAGATGAACAGTTATTACGTGAAATGTATCAATATGTTCAAGATTCTATTGATGAAGAAAAAGCAGAAAAGATGAATTTAACACCCTCTGTTGGGATCAGTGCCATTCAAGTTGGTGTAAAAAAACAATTAACAGCTATTGTTTTACATACAATAGATAAAAATAATAACGAAGTAGTGTATGAATTCATGCTGGCAAATCCAAAAATAGTGTCTAGAAGTGTTCAGAAAGCATACTTAAGCGGTGGTGAAGGTTGTTTATCAGTAAAAGAAAGCCATGAAGGTT
Source organism: uncultured Solobacterium sp. (assembly GCA_905194705.1). GTDB lineage: Bacteria > Bacillota_I > Bacilli_A > Erysipelotrichales > Erysipelotrichaceae > Bulleidia. Next base: position 11,912 of record CAJJTI010000012.1, read on the forward strand.
ATGTTGTAAGAAATGCGAGAGTAACTGTAGAAGCGTATGATTTAATTACAAATCAAAATATTGTCATTCGTGCTAGAGGATATTTAGCTATTGTTTTACAACATGAAATCGATCATTTCTCTGGTAAACTGTTCTATGATTATATCGATTCTAAAAATCCATTCCCAGAAGTTGACAATGCAATAGAAATATAATGATTCATAATGACTTTACTATGTTATAATGCGGTTGAAATAGCTCTATCGCTTCTAAGAAACGAGGTTAATAATAATGAAAACAAATGAAAGTACAGCTAAGTCTGGTCATTTAATGAGACGTTCCAGAGTCCCAGAACCAGACTTTGATCAAAACATGATTAAGCATGAAACAGATACTTTAGTTTATGCTATTGGCGGTCTTGGGGAAGTTGGTAAAAATATGTACTGTATTGAACATAATGATGAAATCATCATTATCGATTGCGGTGTATTATTCCCTAAAGAATCTCTACTAGGTGTAGACTATGTAATTCCTGATTATTCTTATCTAGTTAAAAATCAAGCAAAAATCAAGGCAATGGTTATTACCCATGGTCATGAAGATCATATCGGTGGTATCCCCTTCTTCTTACAATCTGTTCGTTTAAAACAAATTTACGCTCCACGTTTTGCTAAAGCTTTAATTGAAAAGAAACTTGAAGAACATCGTTTATCAAGATCCTGCAAGATTATTGAAATAAATGCTGACAGTAGAATTCATACAAAGTATTTTGATATCGGATTCTATAATACAATTCACTCCTTTCCTGACTCACTTGGTGTATTAATAAATACGCCAAATGGTAGAATCGTGGAAACAGGCGACTATAAATTCGACTTTACTCCAATTGGTGAAAGAAGTGACTATCAGAAGATGGCTTATATTGGTGAAATTGGCGTTTCATTATTAATGGCAGACTCTACTAACTCAGGTGTACCAGGATTCTCTATTTCCGAAAAGAAAGTAGCTTCTACAATTCTTGAACAAATGCGTAAGACACCAGGCAGATTACTTGTTTCTACATTTGCTTCAAATGTATTACGTTTAAATCAAATTCTTGAAGCAGCTGTTGCCTGCAATAGAAAAGTAGCGATTTTTGGTAGATCCATGGAAAATGGATGTGAAATTGGTAGAAAGATGGGTGTTATTAAAGTTCCTGATTCAAGCTTTATCAATGGAAATGAACTAAATACCCTTCCTGCTAACCAGATTTGTATTGTATGTACGGGATCTCAAGGTGAACCAATGGCAGCTTTAAGTAGAATCGCTAATGGTACTCATAAATATCTAAGAATTATTCCTGGTGATACTGTACTATTCTCAAGTAATCCAATTCCAGGAAATGGTACATCAGTAAATGCTGTCGTTAACCAGTTAACTAGAATGGGTGCTAACGTTGTCGTTAACTCTCCATTTACATCTTTCCATACAACAGGACATGCTCCTCAAGAAGAGCAGAAATTAATGTTCAACTTAATTGAGCCAAAATACTTTATGCCTGTTCATGGTGAACACAAGATGTTAGTTCAACATTCAAATACAGCTAAATTATGTGGTATTCCTGAAGAAAACTGCTTAATCTGTTCTAATGGTGATATTGTCGTATTAAGAGATGGCGAATGCTTTGTCGCAAATGAAAGAATTCAAACTGATGCGATTTACGTTGATGGTAATGATGCAAGCGGCTTATCAACTTCTGTTATCAAAGACCGTCAGATTCTAGCAAATAACGGTTTAGTAGCTGTAATTGTTACAATTGACTCAAGATATAACAAGATTCTATGTAGGCCTAATATCGTTTCCCGTGGATTTGTATATATCAAAGAATCACAAACATTATTAAAAGAAGCAGAACTTGTTGTATATGATGCATTAAAGAAAAAAATGCAGGAAAGAACAACGTTCGGTGATTTAAAGAACTGTATTCGTGGATCACTCGAACCATTCCTATACTCCAGAACAAAACGTAATCCAATTGTTATTCCCGTTATCTTAAATCAAAAAGCAGCTATGGCGGAAATACAATCAAAAGCAAAAAGAAGTAGTGCCAACTAAAAAAATGAGCCTCTAGTTCAATTGAACTGAGGCTTTTCTTATGCTTATTCTACACTCTTTAAAGATTCAATCATATCAATATTCTTTAATTTCTTACGCATAAAGATATTGACTAACATTCCAAACAAAATTGTAAAGATAACAGAATACAAATAGCTTAGTGGCTGTATAGATCTACCAAACATAATATAATCCATTTCTACCTGTCTCATAATATAACGATGTAATAATGTACCTACAGGCATTCCACAAATTGCGCCAATAAATGTTAAGACATTATTTTCTTTATAAATATAATTTTCAACTTCTTTTTTCTTAAAACCTAATACTTTTAAAGTTGCAATTTCTCTTTGCCTTTCTGAGATATTTACATTTGTTAAGTTGCCTAAAACAACAAATGCTAAACTCATAGAAGCAATTAATAATACCCATACGATTAAATCAAGACTGTTTGCCATTGTTCTAAAGTTATTTAGAACAGATTCATTGAATGTAATACTATGAACATAATCGTGATCTACAATATCTTTCTGGAATAATAGACTTGTGTCATCATTACCATTAATTTTCACACATACAGAATTGCTTGATACAGTAGTATCAAATACCATGTTGTAATAGTTCTGGGTCATAAAGGCATAATGCTGAATATACATTTCACATATTCCTGCAATTTTAACATCTTTTTTTACACCTTCTTTACTTTCAAGCGATACGGTATCCCCTACTTTCAAGTTCAGATTTTCGGCAAGTTTTTCATTAATGACAATGCCATCATCAGTAAATGGAATACTCTTATGTTTTGTACGTGTTCTCAAGTTAATTAAATTAGAAATATCTGAAGCATTTTCATATGCATATGTATAAACATTTTCTTCTTCACCGTCTTTTGTCATCACAGCTGTATAACTGACCATGCCTACAGCATAAGAAACATCGTTTCTATTTTGTATATCTTTTACTAAAGATTGAAATTGCGTCTTTGTTGTATCATCATCTGCTGTAACTAAACCATCATAATAAATAAGTTCATCATACTGTATATCAACCATGGCTTTAACAGAATCTCTAACTCCAAAGCCCGTAACTAATAATGCTGTACAACCTGCAACACCAAATACAGTCATAAAGAAACGTTTTTTATAGCGAATCAAGTTACGAATAGTAATTTTCCATGTAAATGACAAATTTTTCCAGATAAAGCCAATCTTTTCTATAAATGTGCTCTTTCCAAGTTTTGGTGCTTTTGGTCTTAATAATTGTGCAGGTACTTCCTTTGTATCATTTCTACAAGCATTCCATGTTGTTAGTTCCATGACTATTAAGAACATAAATGATGAGAATAAAACTAATCCCCATGGTATTTCAAATTTTAATTCAGGAAGAATATACATCATTCTCCATAAATAATAGATAATTGGCGGAAAGATTATAATTCCAAGCATACTGCCCAATATTTCACCAATAATTGTAGCTAAACCTGCATATACTAAATACTTCTCAGCACATTTAATTTCTGAATAGCCAAGAGCACGCATAATACCAATTTGCCCTCTTTGTTCATCAACCATGCGTGTCATAGTTGTTAAACATACAAGTGCCGCAACAAGTAAAAAGAATACAGGGAAGATATTTGCGATAGCCTGCATCTGTTGAATTGTACCTTTATATGTTTCACTTGCATAATGTTGTGAGCGGTCTAATACCGTCCACTTTGCATCAGCTAAGTCGTCAATATCCTGCTTTGCTTTATCAAGATCTGCTTTAGCATCTATTAATTTTTGTTCACCATCTGCTTTAGAATCAGCTAATTCAACTTTAGCATCGGCAATTTTTTGTTTAGCATCAGCTAAATCTTTTTTACTGTCTTCAAGTTTCTTACGATTATCTTCAATTTCTTTTCTCGCATCTTGAATTTTTTCATCCAGCTCAACCGAAGCGTTAACCGTCATTTCATAAGCTTTAACTAACTGTTGTTCCGCTTCTGCAAGTTTTTGTTCCCCTTCATTAATACCATCTTGAATCTGTTTCTTTGTATCATTTAGATAAGTTAACTGATTTTCAAAATAGCTAATCTTTTCTTCGATTTCATTGGCGTTGTTAGGATCTGCAATACCTATTTGTACTAAACCTGCTTCAAGAAGTGGTTTTTGTGCTTCTAAATCCTTTTTCGTTTTATTTAACGAAGTTAGCGTTGTATCATAAACAGCTAGTAATTCACCAACAGTTTCAGGATCTTTAATCCATGCCTCTTCACCTTGTGTCTGTATTGTGATTTCTTTTAAGGCTACAGTTATACCATTAACTCCTGTTAAAAGTGGTTCTGTTAAATTAGCAATTGGTGTTTCTTCAGGTAAAGTTTTTAAGTTAGTAATTACATAACTAATTTCTGGTGTAGCTAGACTGTCAATTGTTAAATTGACTTGTGCTAAACCCTGCACTACCTCCTTATAGCCATTTAATAATTCAAGAGCATTGTTAATCTGAACGATACCATTATCAATCTCGATAATTTTACCATTCAGTTCTTCTTTGGTTTTTTTGAATTCTTCTTTATTTTCATTTAACGTTGTTGTGCCTTTATTAATTTCAGCTCTTGCTTCATGAATCTTGTTTGCACCATCAATTTCGCCTCTCGTTACTTCATCTTCAGCATCTTTAATTTTCTGTATACCGTCATTAATTTCTTTTTCACCATCAATGACTTTTTGTTCATTATCAGCAATTTCTTTTTCTGCATCCGCAATCTTCTGGTCAAATTCTTCCTTGTTATCGTTATATTCTTTCAAGCCGTCATTATACTTGTCCATTGCTTCTGCAAGAACAGTATCTTTTCTATTTTCAGCTTGTTTTTTTCCAAAGTCTTCTAATTCTTTTTTTACATCTGCTGTATAGTTTGCATATTTATCAGAGAAACTGTCCATGTCTTTAGCATCGGTTACTGAAACATTTACTTCGGTATAGTAATCTTCATTAAAAGCTTCGACTGGAATATAAAGATAAGTACGTAATACCTGGTTACTTAAAGTACTATTTTCTTTTGTTTCATTTAAATAAACTGGTGTATCAATTGTTCCAACAACAGTAACTTCATCTACTGATAAATAGTCATCAAGATCATTATCAGGTCGAGACAATTTAACTTTTGAACCTAAAGCAAAGCCACTAATCATCTCTGTTCCATTTTCTGCTAAAACTTCATTTGGCTTTTCTGGAAGTCTACCAGATACTAGTCTGAATTTATTGATTGTTCCTTCTGGATTATAAGAATGAATACGCGTTACATAGGTAACTTCACCACTAATTGCAAGTACATCAACAAAGTGTGCTCCTTCTACCGTTTCAATATGATCTAATGTTCTAATTGCATCAATATCTTCTTCATCAAAACCATAATTAGAATAAATTGTAATATCTTTTAGATTTACTTCATCATCATATGTATCTACGCTGTATCCCATAATTGTTGATACTGAACTTATACCCACGAAAAAAGATACACCAATCAAAACGATTGTTGTTAATGATAAAAATCTTCCTTTTGTAGAACGAATTAATCGCTTTATATCTTTCCAAAGTGTTTTATTCATAACTACCATTCTATTTCTGAAATATCTTGTGGATGTTCGTTAATTTCGCTTGTTACAATCTTTCCGCTCTTTACTCTAAATACTTTATCTCCCATTGGGCATAATGCTAAATTATGCGTAATGATAATAACCGTCATGCCATTTTTTCGGCATGTATCCTGAAGCAGCTTCAAAATTTGCTTGCCTGTAACATAGTCTAAGGCACCTGTCGGTTCATCACATAATAATAATTTAGGATTTTTTGCTAAAGCTCTCGCAATAGCTACACGTTGTTGTTCACCACCTGATAATTGTGATGGAAAGTTGTTCATTCTATCTTTTAAACCAACATCTCTTAATACATCTGATGCCTTTAAAGGATTACGAGTTATTTCTGTAGCTAATTCTACATTTTCTAATGCTGTTAAATTCTGTACTAGATTATAAAACTGAAACACAAAACCAATGTCATATCTTCTGTAGTTAGTTAACTCAGCATCATTCATCTTGTCAACGCGTGCTCCATCAACAACAATTTCACCGCTAGTACAAGTATCCATACCACCTAAAATATTTAAAATAGTACTTTTACCTGCGCCACTGGCACCAGCGATAACGACGAATTCACCTTTTTCAATTTCAAAATCTACACCCGCTAAAGCATGTATATCAATTTCACCTACGTGATATATTTTTTCGACATTTTTAAATGAAATATAAGCCATATGTTATCTCCAAAACTATATAAATATTATATCAAGTAAACAAAAAGAAAACCGCGATAATTCGCGGTAAACTTAACTATTTTCTTAAACCTAGTTTTTGAACAAGAGCTCTGTATCTGTTAACGTCGTTTTTCTTTAGGTATTCAAGAAGTTGCTTTCTACGTCCTACCATCTTCATTAAACCACGGCTACTAGAATAGTCTTTTGCATTTTCCTTTAAGTGAAGTGTTAAACGGTTAATTTGTTCAGTCAAAATAGCAACCTGTACTTCTACAGAACCTGTATCGTGTTCTTTACGACCGAATTCTTTAACGATCTTTTCAACTGTTTCTTTTTCTAACATCTTTTTTCTCCTCCAATATATTAGACCTTTTTATCCAAGTAAACGTCAGAGATGCGTTATACCTAGGCAAAAAGCATCTGAATATTATCATATAAATCACTTAGTGACAACATTTTATGGTAAAAAATCGCATAAAATACTATTTAAAATCGGATATCCTTTATTTGTACATTTAAGATAGTCATTTTCTATCATTAGTAATCCTTTACGGATATTATCTTCAATTGGCTTTTTAGCATAATCAAGTAAAGAAATACCATATCTTTCATTAAATTCAGGAATTAACAACCCTTTTTTTAATCTTAAGGACATCATGATATTTTCAAAGATACAATCTTCTTTAAATAATATAATTTCTTCCCTTAGAAAAGGATTATTGATATATTTTTGAAGATTAGAAACATTATCATAACGAATACCATTTTCTTTACCACTTGCTCCTGCTGACACACCATAGAAATCAAGATAATTCCAATAAGCAAGATTATGTTTTGATTCATATCCTTCAAGAGAAAAATTACTGATTTCATATTGATGATAGCCTCTTTCTTCTAAAGAATTCATTGCCAGCTCATACATATCTGCTTCTTGATCTTCGTCAAGCGGTTCGTATCCTTTTTTACCAAAGACAGAATTTTCTTCAATTGTTAAACTGTATAGCGATATATGTTTTGGTTTTAAAGATATAACATCATCAATTGATTTTTGAAATATATTTAGTGTTTGTTGAGGTAAAGAATACATCAAATCCATAGAAATATTTGTTATATTCGCTTTATGAAATAAGTTGATTGCTTCTTTTACATCATTGAATGTATGATGGCGATTCATCATTTTTAATAATGCATCATCACTTGACTGTACACCCATACTGATACGGTTAATACCATATTTCTGAAGCAACTGTACTTTTTCTTTTGTTACAGTTTCAGGATTTACTTCTATCGTATATTCTTTAACTTCTTTTGTATAAGGTTCAAGAATCTGTAACAATGTTTCAAGTAGTTCATCATCCAGTGCAGTAGGTGTACCGCCACCAATATAAATCGTATCTAAACTCTTATTGATATCTCTACCTGCTATTTCCTTTTGTAAAGCTACTAGCCAGTTTTCAGCATTTTTACGATTATAAACGGTATGACAAAAATCACAATAAAAACATATTGTTTTACAAAAAGGTACATGTAAATAAAGTGATTTAGGTTTATTACCTTGATTTATCATCATCCATTGATAGAACAGCCATGAAAGCACTTTGTGGAATAATAACTGATCCTACAGCCTTCATTCTCTTCTTTCCTTCTTTTTGTTTCTCTAACAGTTTCTTTTTACGTGATATATCACCACCATAACACTTGGCTAAGACATTCTTACGTAAAGATTTAATATTAGTTCTCGCAATAATCTTACCGCCAATAGCAGCTTGTACAGGAATTTCAAACTGTTGCTTAGGGATAAGTTCCTTTAGCTTAACTGTAATTGCATTACCTCTAGAATACGCATTAGAACGATGAACAATAACGCTTAGAGCATCAACTGCTTCACCATTTAACAAAATATCCATTCTGACTAAGTCTTCTTTACGATATCCAATAATTTCATAATCCAAGGAAGCATAACCCTTTGAACACGATTTCAGTTTGTCAAAGAAATCAAAAATAATCTCAGATAATGGAAGTTCATAGGTAATCATATTTCTTCCTGTATCAATTACATCCATTGTTTTATATATACCACGCTTATTCTGGCATAAATCCATCGTAGCGCCAATATATTCGTCCGGCACCATAATCTCCGCCTTAACATAAGGTTCTTCAATATGGTCTATTTTTGAGGCTTCTGGAAGATGCGCAGGGTTATCAATCTCAAGCATTTGACCATCTGTCATATATACGTGATAAATAACGCTTGGTGCAGTCGCAATTAAATCAAGATTGTACTCTCTTTCAAGTCTTTCCTGAATAACATCCATGTGTAATAAACCTAAGAAACCGCATCTAAAACCAAAACCTAATGCCTGAGAAGTTTCTGGCTCATATTGTAAAGAAGCATCATTCAACTGTAATTTATCTAAAGCATCATGCAGATCTTCATATTTTGCTGCATCACTTGGATATAAACCACAATAAACCATAGGATTTAATTTACGATATCCAGATAGTGGTTCAGAAGCAGGATTAATAACATTAGTTACTGTATCACCTACACGAACATCTTTGATTGATTTAATACTGGCAGCAAACCAGCCTACATCACCACAAATTAACTCGTTGACATTCACTTCTTTAGGGTTACGAATACCAGCTTCAAGAACTTCATATTCAGCCCCTGTAGCCATAAAACGAACTTTATCCCCTACTTTAATACTGCCTTCTCTAATACGCACTAAAGCAATAACACCTCGATATGGATCATAGAATGAGTCAAATACAAGTGCCTGTAATGGTTTATTAGGATCACCTGTTGGACATGGGATATAATTAACAATCTGCTCTAAAACCTGATCTACATTTAGACCACTTCTAGCACTAATTAAAGGTGCATTAGAGCAATCTAAGCCAATAATATTTTCAATTTCTTTTTTTACGACATCAGGTTGAGCATTCATCATGTCACATTTATTGATAACTGGTAATATTTCTAAGTCATTATCTAAAGCAAGATATGTATTTGCTAAAGTCTGCGCCTGTACACCCTGAGTAGCATCCACAACTAAAATAGCACCCTCGCATGCTGCTAAAGATCTTGATACTTCATAACTGAAGTCAACGTGACCTGGTGTATCAATTAAATTAAATAAATAATCCTGTCCATCACGAGCATGATATGAAAGTTGAACAGCATTTAACTTGATTGTAATACCTCTTTCTCTTTCAAGATCCATCTCATCAAGTAGTTGAGATTTCATATCTCTTTCTTTAACCGTATCTGTCATTTCCAAAATACGATCTGCTAAAGTAGACTTACCATGATCGATATGGGCAATAATACAAAAATTTCTAATATTCTTTTGATCCATATTTACGCAAACCTTTTTCCAATTAAACTTCTTCCCGCACCATTTGCAAAATCACTTGCTTTCATCTTTGATTTACCTTCAAGCTGCAATTCATAGATATTTAAAATACCACCATCACAACTGATTTGCATAGCACCGTTATTAAATGATAGAACAGTTCCACTAGGACTAGTAGTTTCTTTTTCTTCAATTCTTGCTTTATAGAACTTCATTCTCTTGCCATCAATAACACCATATGCAATAGGTGCTTCAATTAAAGCTCTGATATGATTATAAGCTTCATGTAAATTCTCTTTTGCAAAAATAACCTGTTCTTCTTCTTTAGCGATATTTCTAGCTATAACTACACCACTTTCATCCTGCTCTATTCCTAGCAATTTACCATCAAGATATAGTGGTAAATTATCAATTAATAACTTTTTGGATACTACTTCTAATTCATCGAACAGTTCACTTGATGTAATATCAGGATGAATTGGATAATCTACTCTAGCAAAAACTTTTCCAGCATCCATAGCCTTAACCATTTCCATCAAACAGACACCAGTTTTCTCATCACCATTCCAAATAGCTCTTTGAATTGGTGCACCACCTCTATATTTAGGTAATAAACTAGGATGAATATTTAAACAGCCATATTGTGGAGCTTTTAAAATATCCTCGGGAATCATCTGTCCGTAAGCACATGTAATAATTAAATCTGGTTTTAAATCTACAATCATAGAACTTTCAGTTCTTAATTTAACTGGCTGATATACAGGAATATTATGCTTTAAAGCTAATTCCTTTACAGGCGTAGGTTTAATTTCATGTTTTCTACCAACTGGTTTATCTGGTTGAGAAACTACTCCTATAACATTGTATTGATTTATAATTAATGATTCTAAAATACCTTTTGAGAAATTATGTGTTCCAAAAAATACTATTTTTACATCTTTCATATTAGATACCTCACTTTCTAACTTGTTTATTATATCAGTTCATTGCAATTTTCGTGCTACTTTGTTATAATTCTACCGTTATTGAAGCAAGGAGGAGGTGTACCAAGTGGCAAATATTAAATCTCAGAAAAAGCGTGCTTTAACAAACAAAAAGAGACAAGCTCGTAATCTAGGTGAAAAAACAGAAGTTAAGTCAGCTATTAAAAACGTTTTAACTGCTGTAGCAGCTAAAGATGCTGAAGCAGCTAAAGTAGCTTACGACAAAGCAAATTCTGTTCTTGATAAAGCAGTATCTAGTGGAATCAAGAAGAAGAACTACGCTTCTCGTCAAAAGAGCAGATTAGCTAAAGCTGTTAATTCAATTAATGCATAAATAAAAAAACGTGTTAACACGTTTTTTTATTATATTCATGCAAGATATTATATTCTCGAAGAAGTTCGTTATAGGCTTCGTCTTGTTTCGTTTTCAATTTCAGCAAAGAAGATATTTTATCTTCTTTTTTTAAATAGTAAGCAAGAATTTCTTCACTTTTTTCTTTCATTAGTTTTGGGCCTAAGTAAATCTCTTCTTCACTTAACTCTTTCCCTTCAATTTGTGTAGTAAAAGAAATAATTTCATAATCTTTATTTCTTTCATTTAC
>CAJJTI010000013.1 GCA_905194705.1 uncultured Solobacterium sp.
AATGTGTGTGTCCTCCAATGATCACATCGGCTCCTGCACTTACAAATGCTTCTGCTAATTCCTTCTGGTCTGCTCCATAGGAATGATTTCCTTCCGTTCCCCAGTGCGGATATGCAATGACAATATCACTGTTACTCTTTGCTTTTCGGATCACTTCCGTAAATTTGTCAGGCTTTAAGGTCTTTAACACTCCGGGACTGTCTTTCGTTGCTTCTTTTGTATAGGAATACGAACGTTCTATCTGTGTTGCAGCTACTATTGCAATTTTTCTGCCATTTGCAATAAAATAAACAATTTTCTCTGCTTCTTCTAAATTCCTGCCAGCTCCCACATAGGGTATCTGTGCCTGCTCTAGTGTATCCATTGTATCTAACAGTGCTTCTTCTCCATAATCATAAACATGATTATTTGCAAGGGAAACAATATCCGCACCAAGCTGCTGCAACACTTCTACGCGGGATGGTGCCGCCCGGAACGTATACGCCTTTCCGGCTAACGGTGTCCCTCTGTTACTATAGGTAAATTCATTATTGATCAGCAAAATATCCGCACTTTGCAGTTCTAACATTAGATCGGATGACAGACAATCATAAATGCCATTAGGCTGTCTGTCCATAAATACGGTCGTAGACCAGCCCTCCGACAGATTGATGTCTCCGGTAAAATCCAATACGGTCTCTCCCCCTGCACATTCTTTGTCATAGATATTTTCTAACAGTTCAGACTGGTATCCGGTATCCCGGCAATAATAGACCCAGAGCACCTGCATCGTATTACCGGTCAGTGTATACCATAGATCCGAATCCTGATTTTCCTTTTCTACTTCATCTGCTACTTTTTTTAATGTCTCATCTCCATATTTAGAATGAAACCATGCCAAAAAATTTTCATCGATCGGACGATTGCTAATAAATTCTTTCTGGCACTTTTCTAAAATTGTATCATATTCTGTCTGCAGATCTGACCTTGCTCCTGCTTCCTGTTCCTTGTCAGCTTCTACCTTTTGCCCGTCTGCCTGTGCAGTTGTCTGCTTCGTACCTTCATTTTTTTGTTTTAAGTACCCTGTTCTTCCTAAATATCCTGCTGCTAAGATCACAAGAAGGATATTTAAAATGATCCCTGCCTTTTGAAGCCTTCGTTTCATAGGTTCCTCTCAAGTTTTTTTCTCTGCGTTTGTCTTTAACTGTAATAAGCAGCGATGTAAACACCGCTGCTTATTATGATATATCATCGTTATGATTATTTGTAGTTTACGATTACAAACAAATGATTTATAAAGTTGCGTATTATCAAGGTTATTATATATTATTTTATAAAAAGTGATATTTAAAAGTGATATTTAAAATATTTCAAAAGCAATCAAAACATTATATCATGACCTCTTTTCCCATCATATCCTTGATAAAATTTTGTTGTGAATTACGAGACACATAATATTCTTTTCCTATTTTATTGCCATACCCCATTTGATACATAACTTTCAATATTTTTAATGCCTTGTCATTTTCGCAACAAAATACTTTCATAATATCTTTTTTTGTTAACATCTCTGAATCATTAAACGAATCAGTATAACCCTTAATAATATTATCTCTCTCGTAACATTCTTCTATAAGTTGTTCTTTTGTCATTGTATCATAATTATTATTCAAAGAAAACCCTCCTTTTAATTTTTACCTGTACTTCCAAATCCACCTCTACTCACTTCGTCCAAATGCTCCACTTCCTTAAATTCAACCATTGGCATCTTTTCGTTAATACGGAACTGACAGATTCGATCATTCTTATGGATTATTGTATCTTCCATAGCGATTACAGGATAAAACCACTGATCTGAGTCTCCACTATAGCTGTTGTCGATGACCGCAAAACAATTTGTCTGTATGATTTTAAAGTTTTTATATGTACTGCTACGTGGCACAATATTCGCTTCATAGCCCTCTGGCAATTTCATTCCCACCCCTAATGGGATTAAGCGAAATTCTCCTTTCTTTAGTTTTATTGTTTCGGCTGAACGTAAATCAATCCAATTAGATTTTCCACCACCAATGTATGTAAGTTTGTCAATTTCGTCATTAAAATATTTTATTTTAATATTCTTGATATTTGTTCTATGTTTAAAAGAATAAATTCTGTCACACATAACGAATATCAAGAATACAGTTATTACAAAATATGTTACACTGTAATATTTTTCATACACGCCCCAAGATGCAATTGTTGCAAATCCGAATACAATAATTAATACGATATCTAAAATTGTCATTATTTTTAATCTTTTCTTTGTCATCAGTTTTCTCCTATAATTCTACTTTTTCATACAGTCTACAGTTACAAAATCCCAATGTTGTAGATTCTCTAAATTTTTCACACATACATTTAGTGAATTCATTCTTTTCATTAGAACACAAACAATATCCACCATTTTCTTTAATCTGTTGACGCACTCGATTTACTACAGATTTGTTTCTATTTTCTATAATTCGCACTTATTCAATCACCTCTTTCAAATAAGAGATATATTCTGTCCATTTCCCAATAGAATGAATATACTCTTTACCTTTTAAACCTTTCAATTTCATGTCTGCTTTAATATTCTCTATTGGGTTCTTCTTCGTTGCTAATGATTTGATAAAACTGTTTGTACTATGTGTTAGGGTTAAAATACATTCCTGTGGAATTTTAGACACCAATTCTTTATATTGGTTCAAGTCTTCATTTGGTATTTTATAATCATTTTTTGGTAGGTTCTTACTTGAAAATGGGCTAATACCAGCACCAGATGTTTTTGGTTTTAATAATGGGATTATCCTATCTGAACTAGCATATTTGAATTTGAATAATACTTCCGAATCAGTTTCTTCAATGTCAAATATGATTGACGGATTGGTTTGTTGAATTGCTTTTAGAATGTTGTGACCTCTTCCAAGCGAAGGAATATAAGCTTGTAGAATATCTCGACCATAATGAAATACCTTATTTCCAAATTGACAATCTATATAAACATCTATATCCTCCAAATTTCCATTAAGTTTACGTGGAAAATCTTTTGTTGTTAAATCATAAGGTGCTTTTAAGCGATATATTCCTTTAAATTTCTGTATTAAATAACTCGTTTATATCACCACCTTTAATATTCTTCATAATAAGTTTCTTGACTTACATTTTTCTTTTTATGTTTTTCAGTTTCTTTTACTTTAGCAAGACATTCTTTCCTATCTTTAAAAACAATTCCTTTATCGAAACTTTTATAAGAAAACAGGTGTGCTCGTTTTGTTTTGTCTTCTAATCCAACGTAATAATCATCTTCTACTGTACGAATTTTTAATTCACATACTTCATATAAGCCAAGATTAGGCATTATACGTGCGTAATATACTTTATCCCCTTTATGTAAATCATCTTTAGTCATATAAGACCACCCTTCCTTGTTTTAGAGATTGCTTCGCATCTATTACTCGTTGATTTTTTGAACCTCTCCATTTCAATGTAAGATCTTTCTGTTCATCTATATATTTTCCGTCAACTACGATATCTACATTAGAAATTATCTCTTTACGTTGTTCTGCAATTATCGTACTCTTTAAATCATCTGTTATAGCAGGACTCATAATTTGATTCCACTCATATCCTGTATATAACCAGATGGTTTTCTCAGGAAAAGAAATACGGATTTCTTGGACTAATTTTAATACTTCATCGAGGTTATTTTCGTGTAGTGGATCACCACCACTGAAGGTAATGCCCGATATATAATCTTTGGACAGTTCTGTGAATATTTCTTGCTTTGCGGATTCATCAAATTGAATACCACTATCAGGATTCCATGTTTGAGGATTTTGACAATTATAACAATGATGAGAACAGCCTGAGAGCCATAAAACAACTCTCAATCCTGATCCATTATTCATATCATCGTGAGTAATGTTATGATAATTGATATGAATCACACTCCTTTTCTCCAATAATAGCCACCAGAACGGCAATTATTCTTTATTGCTCTACATATGCCAGGATATTTTACACCAACATCTTTTGCAGCTTCACCAATACTATCATAGGTACATATAACATTTTTGTTATTGTCAAGTTTTTCAACTTTAGTTTTATTATTATCTACGAATTTAATTTTTTCGCCCTTAAAATCATTTAACAATCTCCACAAAAAGCCACCTGCTCGTTTATGATCTTTACATGATTCGGATATGTCCCCTATTAAAATATCGAGTGCTTTACCTGCTTCGGTTATGGACTCCCAAATTTTTATTATGTTACCATTGGTATCAAATTGAATAACTTGTTTTTTATTTGTATCTTTCGTCTTTATTGGATAATTATTAGATAAATAATCTTTGTAAAAACACCAATAATTTTCATTTGTTGTTTCTCTCATTCCAATACAACACATAGATATATTTCCTTGTGAAACATTAAGTTCATCAGATGCTTGTTTTGATGATTTCCAAATTTTTATCAATTTTCTTTCTTTTGATATTTGGCAAACATAATTTCTCTTAATCATAATTTCATGCTTATAATTATTCTTGTCTAAATCTTTTTCATAAACCCAGTAATAATTATTTGAAGTTTTACAAAAATCATTAACCGCATCATAAATACTAATATTTAATATTTTTTCTGCTTCAGATACACTATCCCATATTTTTACAATTTCTAAAGAATTAGCATCAATTTGAACAGCTCTATCTTTTGGCATTTGTAATAATTCGCCACCGATTGTTGCATTATATCCATTAGAATTTTTATATTTATAATAAGTTTTATACTTTTTAATATAAAATTTTTCTAATTCACATGCCTTTTCTAAAGTATCAGTTTTATCAATAATTTCTCTTGTAAAACCTTGTATTCCATATTTTCTAATTGCTCTTTTGAAAGGCGAATTGTAGCATTTGTTACTTTTATTTTTTGATTCATATATATGGTTCGCTTCTCGCTCTTCTATTGAACGAGAAGTTATACCAATATATTTTTTATAGTTAGTTTTATTTGTATAACAGTATATTAAATACATCACATTGACACCCTATCATTTATTTCTGCTATTTTGCTAGAATTATATCTCGTCTCACCATGTACTCTTGTAAATCCCAAATATCCGTTCATCCTATCAATTTTTGTAATCATTTTACTACCACACTTAGGACAAATATCCATTTCTACTTGCTGATATCCACAATCTTCACAATAACACATTGCAAGATTCACACCCTCATAAAAACCTTTATCCATTGCTCGAAGAATAAGTGTTTTAATTGCTTCTTTGTTATATCCTAGATTGTATCTGCAATACTGAATCTTTCCACCATTAAATAAATTCCAGAAACGTCCTTCTTTATCCTGTTTTTCAATAGGTGACATCTGTTCTGATACATGACAATGGAACGAATTACTTACATAAGGCTTGTCAGATACATTCTCAATGATTCCATAAATCTTGCGAAACTGTTCAATCTGAAGACCACACAACGATTCAGCAGGAGTGCCGTAAATTGCATATAAAATATGATCTTCCTCTTTAATCCGATTTGTATAATCATTGATATATTGCATGACTTCTAATGCAAACTGCCCGTCTTCACGAATAGATTTGCCATTATAAAGTCTTTGTAATTCGTTCAATGCAGTAATTCCATAACTCATTGTCATTGGTGGAAGAATTGACTTGATCTTATCTGTTGGTTTTAAATTACCCCCAAGCAAACCACCTTCACAAAAAGCAACTGGATTTACACTTGCCCTCAATTCGCCAATATAATCATATGTTCTTTTATGTAATCCACGGATTAATTCAAGATAGTAATCAAGAACTTCATAGAAATCTTTAGACTCCCTACGAGCCTTTGCAAGAATCATAGGAAGATGAAGAGAAACAACGCCAAGATTGAAACGCCCTTCAAATATTGGTTTATCATTTTCGTCTATTGGATGCATGCCGCCTTTTTCATACCAAGGTGATAAGAAAGCTCGGCAATTATGACTATATATTCCACTAACCTCAAAATGTTCGCTATCTGTCATTACATCATAACTATACATAGTCATATTTACAGGAATTACTTCCAAAACTTCGGCATTAATATTATAGTGATTTGAATAGGTTTCGACATAATGCTCTCGTTTCTTTTCACATACAATGTATGGTAGTAATTCATCAATCGCATAAAATTCAACTCTATATCTTATCGAATTTGGATTCTTTTTTGTGTAATGATTATGATATATTTTTGCAGGAATACCCAATGCCTGTGCTAAAGCCATTTGCTGTAATGCCAACTCTTTATTTGTAGATCCTATTTGAACAATAGAACCTCCATGAGAATTTTCATTAATATCCCCGTCAGCATCAATCATTCCAGCCATAAATGCAAGTTTAGATTCATAATCCCATGAAAATACTTCGTTAGGTATATGTCTATTCACTTTATTTATTCCACCAAATTTTGTTGAAAAATAATTAATTGCAGATTGCATATTGTTGTTATCGTCTGCTATGGCGCATAAATCTTTATAGTTTCCTTTTTTACCACGTTCTTGAATAACTGTTTTTGTACTCATCCCAAAATACTTTGAAAATGTTTCATGAAATTTATGTTCAATTTCATCTTCACCATTTATGGCAATAGAAGCAAAAATATGATTATTTTGGTAGCATCCGTCACACAACATAAATCCTAATAGCCACGATTTATCTTTATTAAACACCACATTTTCTTCATTATACTGATTAGAATTGATTAATAATTTATCTCCGATTTTCAGATTTTCAGCACTTGTCATGCCTTTATTGATTATTTCAAACGGATGATCTGTGGTACATAACAGTCTTCTACCATTTGATAGATGAACATCTACAAAATTATTTGATATATTTCTTATAATTCTTTTTGTATTAACAAACCCTTTTTCAGTATCATAAATTTCAACATTGTTCAAGTCCATATATAAATGAGGTTGTCCTTCAATTTGTGTTTTAGGTTCAAATGTATCTGATAATCTATTCCACATTCTTTCAAAAGACTCTACATATAATTTATTATTAAATTTATATGTAATAATTTCTTTTCCGTCTACACACCCCATTGGAGATACCACTTTCCCATATTTTTTATACATTTCTGCAACATATCCATCACCTGTTAATGATAACCAATCTGGATACATTGTCTTGCTACTACAATCAATTCCTGCATTGAATACATCTGCACTCGGATATTTGTATGAACCATCTCCGTGAAGATTTTTATCATATAAAAATACAATCTTTGGAAATAACACAGGTCGTTTGAATCCATTCTTTCCCTGTCCTTCAGAATGAACTTTAAGAAGTGAAATAGCTGCCATTTTGCCGAACTTGGATGTTGCCAATCCAAGTGTCATCGTAACAAAAGGATAGTCTCCTCGGCTTGATCCGACAGAATTTAACTTCATTTCGATGCCTTGCCATCCTTGTTCAAAATCACGCTGAACTTTTTCTGTAGCATACTCAGAACCTTTCTCACATCTCATATCAGATAATTCTGGAATTAAACCATCAATATCTTCACATATTGCTAGATATTCATTAAGGTATTTTTCATATGATTTTTCAGCATACGGTTCAAGAATTTTATCAACTTCTGGAACTGTAAATCCTCCATACTGTTGTGCGGCTGTTGAAAGAATAATATCTCCCATTACATCAAATGCTGTATCAAGATAATTTGGTTCATTGTACCAAATATTACCCATTTCAAAACCATTGTGCATTACGTTTCCTACATCAAAAAGACAACAATTAAACGTATCAAGTCTTGCACTTCTATCGTGAATATAGATATATCCATCCTTTGCAGCTTGTTTTTCATCATAAGTTAAAAAGAACTTTTTATATAATTCTCCGCTTAACTCATTATAAATAAGACTTCTCTTTGTTGCTACTAATGCTGAGTCTGTATTAGCATTGCTCTTGTCCCCTATATATCTAATGGACTGACTACGTTCATATACCTTATCCATCATGTGTACAAAATCCTTTTTATAATTTCTATATTCCTTATACATTTTTGCAACAGTTGGATAATCTTCTTCAAGGACTGATTCTACAATATTATGCATATCATAAATTTCTATATCCGTATCTTCATCATAACTCTCGTCTATTCTTGTTAATACATCGTTTAAAATTTTTGTATAATCATTGTCTGATAACTCGTACATAGCACGTCTAGCAGCTTTATTGCAAGCTTCAATAATCTTCTGTTCGTTATAAGGTTCTATAGTGCCATCCTTTTTTATTACATTGTACAATTCTTATTCTCCTTTCTTTTCTCCATTCGTTTGTCCAGCATAAAATCTTCATACCCACTATTTTCGTTACATGTATACTCAAAATTTGACCAACTTTGTGTAAACTTGTTTGGCTTTGCTGATGCTCTATAACACTTATCTTTCATATGACAATGTTCACTATTACACATTGTGATATCTGACATATATTCACCTACATATCCTTAATTTTTATTTTCAATACCTCTAGTTTCTTATACTTATCAGAATCATATTTTGTATGATCTTTGATAATCATGTGTGTTTGCTCGTTACAAATTAACTCAATAATCATTTTCTTTTCTTCTTTATTCAATATCCCAATCACCTCACAATATTTCCATGCATTTCATCACATATTAATGTCGTATGTATTACTCCATCATCTAAGTTTGCATGTGTTTTTACTTTTTTAGTTGCTCTAATATTATATTCTCTATCATTTATTGTTACAGTTAGAAAATCATCTGGTTTAGATAATAATTCGTTAGCAAGACCATGACAGGTTAACGTTCTAAAAATCACTTAATCTAATCACCTCGTTTCATTACAACAAATAATATTCCTTAATATATACCAAAGCATCAAATCTATCTTCAAACACGATATCACAATGTTCTTTTATCCATGGATATATATTCTTTGTGCCAAATCCAATAATAGGTATTCCCGTATCAAAAGCTTTTTGTACTTCCATACCAGTTCCAACTGATGAATTTGAATTATCTAAATTTACAAGTAACAAATCACTTTTACTAACTTTATGTAAAAAATAATTCATACACTGTTTCTCAGTCTTAGGCAACAATGTATCATAATTAAAAGATTCACTTGGAATAAATACGTTAACATTGTATTTCTCATTTACTTTTTCCAAACAATCTCTAGTAGATTTTCTCCATTGATATGATTCGTCATTTGATACATGCTTTGTTGCACCAGCAGTATAAACCTGAAATGTCTCCATTATTAATTCCTCCTTACTGTACTAAATTATAAAAATACATTATTGTATCTACTACATCATTAATGTCATCATTGAAATCATTAGAGATAATCTTGTCTGCTAATATTTCAGCAAATTCAAAATCTTTTGTATCTCTTTTAATTCGATCTTCTAATTTATCATTTGTATCATTACGTTTCATTAAACGTTTTTTTATTGTTTCTAAATTCGTATACAAATAAATTACTGTTGGATCAATATCATTATCTCTAATATCTCGAACACCTTCTGGTGTAAGTATAATAATAGTATTTTTATCAGCCTTTTTTAAATCTTCTTTAGCCGAACCATAATACCATGTTTCCCCATTAACATCATATTTCTTCCATTCGGCAAAAAATCCACTTTCAATTTTCTGCAAAAAATCATTTTCTGAAATGTAATGATATGTAATATTTTGGATTTCACCTTCTCGCATCGGTCTAGTTGTATAAGTTACAATCGAATGAAAACCATGTTTTTTTACCAAAATTTCTCTAACAGAGTCTTTTCCTGATGCTGCTTTACCTATTAATACAAGCATTTTGTCC
Source organism: uncultured Solobacterium sp. (assembly GCA_905194705.1). Taxonomy (GTDB): domain Bacteria; phylum Bacillota_I; class Bacilli_A; order Erysipelotrichales; family Erysipelotrichaceae; genus Bulleidia. Next base: position 9,865 of record CAJJTI010000013.1, read on the forward strand.
ATATACCTCCTCTTTAATAACGATTTTTGTGTCTTTCATAATCTTTTTCTGACAATTTTTATAATAAGATTTATATCCTATATAAAAATTGTATAGTTCTGATACATACGGTAATGTTTTAAAAAAAATTGTTCTATCTGATTTTGGATTGCACTCAATATATTGCAATAATTGATTGTATGTATATACTTTTGTAGAAGTCTTATCTCCCATTGTTTCATCGAAAGACACATATACATAATTTAAAATGCTTCTTTTTGTTCCAAATTCAACGGTATGCTTAATATCATTTTTTATATATGACATGTCTAATATTCCTAGTTTAAAACCATGATCATATGGATGGTTACATCTTCCTTTGTAAAAGCAATGATTACATCCTATTCCATCTTCTCCACCCTTACAAATGCCACTATCATTTTTATAATTAGGATTATTGTTTTTAACCATTCTCAAAGCATGATTAAATCCCCAAATACTAAATTTATCAAATGTCTTTCTCATCATTTTTTACCTCATATCGTTCACAAATGGATTTGAAAAATGCAATTTCCGATAAGTCATCACTATTCAAAACAACATCAAATGGTTCACGGAGATTTATCGAATAAAGACTCAATAATGATTTTGCATCACAACAATACTTATCTTTTACAATATCCACATCCGATGTCATTTTTGACATATCTTTCGTAAAATCCATAACATCATCTATATTTCGTACCTTAACTTTTATTTTAATCATGATTTATAGCTCCACCCTTTCGTCATATATTTTCACACCAATAATCGTGCTATCCCAATTGTTACATTTTGATACATCACCATGTAATTTAGCATTTGAATCTAATGAGTGAGTATCTACAATGAATTCGGCTAATGAACCATCGTATGTTATAATATGTTGTGTATCAGTGTGTTTATCATCTTTGCAATCTCCTAAAATACATGGAATTATTTCTCCATTTTCTAGTATCAAATCTATATATATACCAACATCTGTTGTAAAATAAGATCCTACTGCAATACAATACCGACCATTCACTTGACGTATCCCATAATTACCTGTGTATGCAATTTGTTGTAATTTATATTGAGGACTAGATTCTGATGTGATTGTTTTATAACTCATAAAGCTTTTAATTCCATTTAACGGAACATTGTAATAAATAAAATTTGGAGGTGTTTGAGAAATAAACTTTGAACAAATATAATATTCTTTACCTTCAAAAACAACTTTACTCCATACATAATTACTTTTATCAATTATGTAATCATCTTTTATATACTTGATTTCGTCACCATATTTCAATACAGTGACTATTTCACTCTCAATATCAGGATTAGATCTGATATTCACATCACATGCAGCATATCCAGTAACAACAACTTTTTTATCCTCTAATTCATTATTTAGATTTTCTTGTATAGTTTCTGTAAATATACTAATTGCGCCACTTGCAGTTTCATTTGTTCCTTTTGCTAATATTTCCTGTCTCATAACAGGGGCGACTTGATTTAACGATAATATTAGCAATAATGCTAAAATTTGTTTTCTTTTCATGTCTTCTCCTATAATTTTGATGAATGCGTTACAGTTATATATTCTCTTTTTATTTCAACATTTTGATAAAATCCTCTTCTGTTATGATTGGAATATTGAGCGATTTCGCCTTAGTATTTTTAGATGATATAGAATTAATATCGTTATTGATAAGATAACTAACCTTAGAAGATACACTTCCTACAACTTTACCACCATGAGCTTCAATATCAGCTTTGAGAGCATCACGGTTTTGATAATGATTTACACTTCCTGTAATAACAAAAGTCTTATTCTCTAATTCATTTGTAGTTTTTGACATAATGGATTTCTGTGTATCAAATGTAAACTCATTTGCTAACTGAAGTATGTCTGAATAATGATTTTTCCAATAAATATTGAGTGAGTTTATTAACGAATCTCCAACACCATGCAAATATCTAAAGTATTCTGCGCCTTTAATTGTCATTTCATTAATAAACGTGTCGAGGTCATAATCAACAGAATCTGCAATCATCATACTTGCTGATTTGCCTAGCAACGGAATTGACAAACTATAAAGAAAACGCTCAAGACTTGTCTTACGAGATTTCTCAATAGATGTAAGAAGTTTCTCAACTGACCTTTTACCAAATCCTTCAAGTGATTTTATCTCATTTTCATGATCTGATAAGTGATAAATGTCCTGAATTGAGTTTAGCCAACCAAGATTAATGAATTTCTCTATTGTAGATTCTGAAAGATTCTCGATATCTAACGCATTTCGGCTTGCTGCGTGAACTAATTTACGTAAAAGCTTACCTTTACAGTCTGGATTTTCACACACAAGAACTTCTGAATCATTTTCTTTAATAATTCTTGTAGGCTGACCACAAATAGGACATTTATCAGGAATACTAAAATTACCACTCTTGTCAATGCTATCATGCACTTTAGGAATAACCATATTTGAACGATAAACTCTAATTCTATCTCCAATACCAAGCATCATATCTTTAATATATGTAACGTTATGAAGCGTTGCTCTTGTTGTTATTGCTCCACTTAAGTCAACTGGCTCGAAGATTGCCACAGGATTGATTAAACCCGTCTTTGAAGTATTCCACTCAATATCTGTAAGCACTGTTTCAAATAATTCATCTTCATATTTATATGCCATTGAATGTCTAAAGAATTTATCTGTTCTTCCCATAGATTCGGCAATTTTGTAGTCATCAACCGCCATAACAGCTCCATCGTAAGGAATATTATGTGAATCTGCTGATTCTCTTATATGATTTAATAAGATTGTCAACTCTTCGTTCTGATTAATTCTAGGTGATTTTAATATTGGTATAATTTCAAAGCCAATATCTTTAGCCTTAAACAAATCTCTACTAGGAGTTTTATGCTCAAAACCTTTAATAACTCTCCAAGCAATAAATCTCATATTTCTGTTTGCAGCTTCTTTGCTATCAAGTAATTGTAGCGAACCAGACACAAGATTTCTCGGATGTTTGTACTTCTTATCTTCTGGTAATTTATCATTAATCTCTCTGAAAGTATCCCATCCAATAATTGTTTCGCCATCAATAATAAGTTCATCCTTATATGGAATTTCCTTTGGTACGTTTTTCATTGTTAATACATTCTGAAGGCATTCAGTACCTCTCACTCCATCGCCTCTAGTTTCTGCACCGATTAACTTACCATTAATATAATGAAGAGATGTGGTTAAGCCATCAGCTTTAACAGATAAGAAACAATCCTTATTTCCAATAAATTCAATTAACTCATCTATTGATTTTGTTTTATCAAGTGAAAGCATTGAATGATTATGTTCAACCTCTTTTAATTCATCTGCAACTGAATAACCAACATTATGTGTCGGACTGTTAGATAATACAATACTAGTCTCTTTTTCGAGATTTATTAACTCATCATACATTTTATCCCACTCATAATCAGGCATAATTGGAATTTGATTATAATAAGCATATGAAGCATTATTCAACTCTTTAATAAGTTGTTTTATTCTTTCTAACTTATTCATTTACTTCCTCCTTTTCTCCACAATATTCTTTTAAGTATGTAAGCATTTCTGACTCTTCTGGGAAGAACGGATCTCTATTCTTTTTACTTTGAACAAAGCCAAGAAAATTCATCATAAATTGCCCGAAACGCCAATCTAAATAATATGTCTTCCATATTCTATTTAATTCTGATGTAAACATATCAATTCTTTCTGGATTTCTTATTATAATCACCTCCTATCCCATGAAATGAACATTTATTGTCTCTTTGGTTTTCTTCCACAAGATTTCTTTTCTTCACAATATCCTAACTTTTCACATTTAGGCTTACATGTCATATCAATTAACGTTTTCCATTCATTAGAATATTCTCTTAAAGCATCAAGATAATCTTTCATCAATTCATTTCTATATTCCCAATATGCCCTCGAACAAGATCTTTGTGCGGTCATATCTACTATGTTTCTGAAATTACGTTTATCAACCATATTACTGTTATATGCTAGTGGCAAACACATTGTTGCATCTTCAACAGGAATTCCATTTTCAATAAACCATTGAATTTTTGAATTTACATATCTCATAAAACTGTGCCATTCTAATTCGGTTTCTGGTTTCTTTTTTACTGATGGTGGAGTTTTATATTCAAAACCTTCACCTTTAGAATAATTAATATAACGTGTTGAACCTTGTAAACGTGTTGGTAAACAACCTATATGTGTGTACCATTCTCTCAAAACTTTTGCGGAATATCCATCAATAATTGCATAAACATCTGGAAACTCCCATGTTCTCCCATGCACACTTTCAATACAATCTAAGCCACGCTTATAATTCTTTTCCTGATTAGATGTATCAGCACCCTGACATACACCTGCATAAAATCCAATCATTGTAATTGGTGTTTTTGTCGTGTCGTTTGTAATAATAATTGTTCCCATTTTTTCCTCCTATTTTCCAAATCCCAATGAAAGTTTAGATTACTGTAAATTATCAATTAAAATAATGGTTTCTTGCTACTTATTTTTAGCACCCATATAGTTTTCTTTTGTAACTTCATAATGTTTAGTGTCATAATATTTGTTATCAATCAACTTTACGTCATCCTTGAAAGTTCCAACAATTCTTCCGTTATACTTTTTAACCATTTTGTCATATGATTTTTCAATTGGGTTGCCAACAACCACACAAAAATCAAGCTTTCTAAAATTATATTTTTCGAATATATCTTGCAATACCTGTCCAAGATCCATACCAAACGTTATCTTATCGTCTGTAAAATTCATTATGCTTAAACTGTGTGCATAATTACACCTTCTGTTTACAGAATAACTAATATATCCAATCACATTGTCATCTTTAATGGAAACAAATTGATGTCGCTCCCATGTACTATCATCAATAGTCATAGCATCATAATATGTATCATTATTCCAAAATTTATATTTATCTTTGAACCAGATATTGTATTGTAGTTTTTCTAATTGCTCTTTGTATTTGATTGCAACATCTAACAACTCATTTACCTCCAATTTTTCAAAGGAACTATCGCTTCTTAACCTATCTTTCATCAACCAATTCTTCTAACACGCCACCAACTTCAGCAACAATAATTCCTACTGCTAATGGAATAATCGAACCATTCACCAATGTTACAATTCCACCAATTACTCTGATTGCTGATTTTCCTAAACTAATAAATAAATGTCCTTTACTGTTCATTTCTAATTTCCTCCATAACTTCTTCTACTATGTATTCACAATTTGATTCTGTAGAAGCGATCTCTTCATATTTAATATTGTACTGATTTAACTTATCAATAATTTCTTTTCTCACTTCTTTTGCTTCGTCTTCATTCTGGAATCTTCCTTCGTTCTCATAAGAATGGTGTCTTGTGAGTAGATAATTCCTATTATTATATGAATTAAATACATTCAGTACAGTCTTATTAAAGTCTTCTCCCAACACTTCATCAGTGTTATATACGGCACATAAGATTAATGGTGAATCAACAACCATAACCTGCACTTTATTCTTAACTCTACCCATCTTGAATGATTGTTTGCCAAATAAATATTCCTGGTGTTTAAATACTTCACCATTATTTTCATATACTTTGTCTTTGGCAAACTCTGAAACATATTCAGCATTGATACCGTGTCTTTTTAATTGTGCTGTAATATCCATTGCGCAGGTACTCTTACCTGCTGATGGTTCTCCAAATAAATTTATAACAATTGTGTCCATTTTTTGTTCTCCTTTTTTGTTACTTTAATAACATATAAATTGCCCACGGATAATAGATATAATCTAACACCACATTAAACAACAACTGGAATCTGTGAAACTTAAAATCCTCAATATTGTAACTAAAAGCTGTTTTTACTTCTGACAAGCTTACACCCAATGACCATAAACAAGTGAATACCTGTAATGCAGACATTACAATAAATTCAGTTGTTCCAATTTTGTTTCCTAACACTATGTAAAAGATGATTAAGAATAGTTCCATGAAAAATACAATCAATATTGCACCACCTTGCATTGCATCGCTTAATGGTTTTCCATTATTATTCTCTTTACTTTTTGCGAGCTGTTTAACCATTCTCTTTCGCCATAGTGTTTTACTTAATGCACTTGGCGTATCTTTAATTCTAAAAAACATCAAAATAAATAAAATTGTTAAAGCTAAAATCTTCATGCTATATTATTCTCCTTACTTGTATCCTAAAACGCTTCTTCGCATTTTATCAATTTTGTCAATTTTTCTTCCTTGACGATTAATAAATTTAGCAAGTTTCTTTACTTCTGAATTGCATTTAATATCTTCTTTAGAAAATTCCATTCTAAAAGCGTCTACACAATCTCTCTGATACATAATTAAATCTACCATTTTATTCTCCCACTCTTCCATGTTTTCTTTCTTGTTTTGTTGTCAATAATGGCGATAATCACTAATACAATAACTGTAAGTAAAATATCAATCCATAATGGACATAATACCCATAACCACGACCAATTAATAACACCTACTAATTTGAGTACAACAAATACAATTGTTAATACTCCGCAAATTCCAATACCTGAACTACTGCTTTTGTTTGAACTCATTTTTACCTCCTAATCTTCCAAAGAAACTGTCGTTTAATTTGCTTTAATATCGTATTTCTTTAATAGTGTATTTTTCTTTTTCAAATCAGCTTTGCAAGACTTAATATTGCTTTGGTACATATCAATTCTATTTTCTAATGCATCAATTTCCTTTTTAAGACAGTCAATACAATATTGCTTTGCTTCCTCCCTTGTCTCAAATGAATGATATTTTGAACAAGCTATATCCATATCATCCATGTCCATTTTTGAAATTTTATATAAAGAATCAACCTGATACATTGTTTTCTTTACAAGACTATCCTTAAATTTCTGAAGCATTAAATCTGCTAACTTATATTCTTTTGTTGTATATCCATAAAAACCACTATTATGTTTTTCGACTGAATTTTCCACATCAAAATGTAAGACTTCTATTGATGGGTATGTTTCATTGATATAATCTGTAACCTTTTCTTCGTCATACCAAATATATACAAAGCGTGGCAATTCTTCCATTTGAGCCAATACCTTAATGTAGTTTCTTTTATCTAAATTAATAAAATCAACGTCAAGACCTTTTGCCATATCCATATTTTGCAATTTATGCCTTGTTGAAGATATAATTGCATTTGTATATTCTCTTGACCGATAAAACACAAGCATTTTCATTTACTTATTCTCTCCTTTCTTTTCAATGAATGACTAACAGGAAATCCGTCTTTCCTTGGCTTTTTGAGTCTCTGAAACGCCCTATTTATGGACATTCCGACTTCAGTTTTTCAATAATCACCTCAATATTGTCACAGATAAAGTCTCTTGCTGAGACTCTATCCCATACTTCGTGTGCATGTTCTGAGAAATACTCAGTCAAAGCATTTGATACTTCATCAAATATTTGATTTCTGTTTTTATATCCTCTCATTACATCACAAGCAATTGCACAATCTTCATTAACTTTTTCAATCGGTTTATCTCTGTTGAAGCCAGCATAATATTCAATTTCTGTGATAGCATCTGCCGATGTTTCAGGATCTAAAATGCGAATAGCCTCTTCTATTGACATACTCATATAATATCCTCCATATCATAATTTTCTCTTATATAGTCACATAACTCTTCCATTGTGGTCTTGATGTGTTCATCATCCTTTAGACAAGGATGAATATTACACATACAACCTCTACAAAAACCAATTGGTATACCATTATCCCAACACCAACATACCAATTCTGACATGAAAAGCATGAATCCAACCATACCAATCTTCTTAAATACTCGAAGTTCTTCTTTTATATTCTCCTCATATCTTGGATCTGGTTGAATAATTCCTTTATCAAGCTTTTCATGATACATTCTATAGATACGCTCTACAAATACCTCTTCTTCATTGTCATAGAGAATCGGATATTTAAAAGCTGTATCTAATTCGTAATCTGTAACAGAATCAGCCATGCGATTAGTGTTCTCAATAGCCTCCAATACAACATCCATAGGTAAAGAACCTTGCTGTTTAAACATATTAACTAACTCGTCATACGATTTATATGTAAGGTCAAATTCATCTTCGTTTGAAAACTCAATATGTTTTGCTTTCTGAAGAATACTTCTACACTCAGCTTTGTAACTATCAATACTATGTGTATCTGTTCCTGCTATTAAAGGCTTGTTATATTTTTTTGATGCCTCATAAAGCATTTTGTTATATCGAATCTGATCCATAGACTTAACATGCGGCTGAATTTCATAATAGTCATATGTTTTCATCAGTTTGTCATATACAATCTTTGCATTTTCTAATTCTGATTTTGCTTCTTCTATCTGTAAATCAAATGCATTATTGGATTTTTCAATACATTGTTCTACATATATCTCATAAGATGTATTGTAAATAGCTGCATAATCTTCAATCCACGCTTCTTTTGCAGCTTCTGAATTTAGTTCTGCATAAAGTTTGTTAGCTTCTGTTTCTTTATTTTTTTCTAATTCAGCGATTTTTTCATCAACCAATTTCCCAATAAAATTAGGATATTTATTCAACGGAGATGCAAGACATGCAGAAATTTTAATGACGTTATCAGAAATATTGAAAAACTCATCAAATGTAATTCTCGGTTTATAATACATGTGGTCTGGTTGTGTAGATAAATCAACCAACGTATTTATCTCTTTTACACCTTCAAAATTCTTTGCTATAAGAATTGTATGGTAATTATCTCTTTGTTCTCTTTTACTGGCTGTTCTTTATCCAAAAATGATGTTCCACTTGTGTATGCTTCTTCTGTCATAACGACTTCGATACCATATTCTTTACACTTGCTTTGGATTTGACTAATTAACATATCAAATGGAATATATGTGAAGTTCTGCTTATTCTCGTTTTCTTGTTTCCACTTCTTATTTAATCCAATAATCAATGTATCAATTTCATTCTCTACACAATAATCCACCACCTTTTTACTTGCACAGTGCATAAGATATTTGATCTTCTCATATCTCTTGTCTGTAAGCTTCTGAAGATTTTTGCTCCAATCTCTACCAGTTTCTTTCTTTAGCTGAGATTGCATTTCAGCTTTTCTTTTGTTATAAAACTGATTAACAGATTTGATTGCACCACCTTTGATTACTACTGGCTGCAAACCAACATTATTAACCATTACCCATTGTTCATCTCTGAAATTTATATAATAATTTTTATCTTTTGACATACAAATCCAAGATATAAATGGTTCAACGTTTGGATGGTACTCTGAAGACCATTCGTTTAATTCAAAATATATAACGTCATTTTTCAACATTTCTTTTTTCACCTCACTTCCCAAGAAATCGAACTTTATTCGGATTCAATTCATTACACAAATTGATAATTCAATATTCCCATCTTTATCTTTGCCGACTTTTTCTATGTCTTAATAATCTGGGCAATCACTCCTATGTCCTATGATTCCACTATCAATAGTTCCTTGAATATAATGGTGAACTTTTATTGTGATTTTATCTTTGTATTTATCCAATAAATATAAAAGCTCATCAAAGTCTTTATTGTTATCCATGTCTTATTTCACCTCACAATCCAAAGAAAGAGAATTTTCCTACTCAACATACTGCACAATTATTGGTTCATCAGCATATTCATCAATCACATGCATCACTGCCTGTCTAACCATAAATTGTTTACAACAATCATTAAACCAATCTTTTAGCTTATCTATATCGCTTCCACCATAATCTCTCAAATCTCCGAATGCAGATACTGTTGTAGAAGCCATGCAACCTTCATCTGAATTATGCCAAATACTCATCTCTAATGGTCCTTCACTTCCCATAGGTAACGTCTTTGTATCATCTGATTCGTCATAGTTGTATAAATCATCCCATGTTACTTCTTTACCAAAAGCTTTATAAATACTTTCGTCTGAAATCTTTCCAAAACTATCTAATCTAAAAATTGCTGCTACATGTGTCCATTGACTCATAATTTTCTCCTTTCAATTCCATTCATCTATATATAAAACAGAAACCATACTCACAAAGAATATAAGAATTTCCAGACTCGGCTATGTATTTGATTGAATAATCGGACGTTTTCTGATTGTTATTAACAAGTTTTTGTACAGTCTATACAGCCATTTTCTTTTTCTGTACAAAATTATCAAAACTATTTTTCATATATGTAAAATTTGCTTTCTGTGAAGGACTGAAATTTGTCTGGTTTTTATATTTCTGAATCCACTTTTCAAATTCCTCATCCTGCTCTTTCATACAGGCATAAGCCATAATAGCAATTACAGCTCTTTCACACTGCTGATATACAGGCTCGTCCACTCTTACGCAATCCTCAACCATATCCCTGTAAAACTCAATATCCTCTTCTGTAGCATCAGGATTTGCATTTTCCTGAACAAAGGAAAGAGTTGTTTCTTTTTGATTTACTGTTAATGTTTCTGTATCAATATGTAAATAATCCATCATCAAAGCAGTATATGTATCAATTTTAGCTTGAATAATCTTTTTATCAGATGTGCTAGATTCTTTGTCAAGAATGTCATAGCTCCATTCGCTAACCGCTTTATCATGCAAGTCGTTTACAAGAGCATTTACAAACTCTGCGAATTTATCATCTTTAAGACCAAATTTTGTGAAATTATGGAAAGTTGCAATCCAACAAAGGATATCTTTGAATACGAATACACTCTGAAATTTGTTTCCACAAACTTTTGCAATACGATTTCCATATTCATTTACCTTTTCAAATTCATCAAACGAAGAGTTCTCTTCAAGGTATTCATTTCTATCATTTGGTGTCTTTTTCCAATCATTAAGATGGAATGTAGCCATTACAGAATTTGCAACAGTTTGTTCATATGTTCCGTTCTTTCTCATTGACTTTGAATAAGCAACACAATTTTTGTAAAACTCATTATTTGCGATATTCTTAATTTTTCTTGCATATGTAGGAATCCATGTAAGAGCTTTTTGATTAGAACCCATACTCTTGTTACGGTTATAACGTCTTACAAGTTTACTTATTTCCTGCATAGTGCAATTCTGATGAATTACAATTCGAATTTGATAATCATCAAATTTCTTCTTTAATTCATCTGGTAGCTGCTCAAATGTCTTATTCTTAATATCAAATTCACGATTTTCCCAAAGAATACTGCCATCTTCATCCTTGATAAGATGTCCTTCCTCGTCTCTCATTTTCGCTTGATACTGAATAACACTATTTTCAAATGATTTTGTTGTTTTCCAGTTCATATGACGGAACTTATTTAAAGCTGTAGTTCTTTGAATACCATCAACGATATATTGCTGTGTTAAATCTCCACCTAATTCTTCCTCTCCAAGAATAATAGGAGGAATGTAATCTTCTGTAAGTACGGTAACAATAAGTTCATTCATTGCAGGATTATCCCAACAAAACATTCTCTGTACATCCTGATTTTCTGAAATATCCTCGCTATTTACACTTGCCAAATATGAAGATAATGATACTGTTTGCTCTCTAACTTTCTTTGCCATAATAAATTCCTCCTAAATATTATTTTTACTTTTAATTATTAGATGGATCATCAGAGACTCGAACTCTGAACCATCCGGTTATGAGCCGGATGCGCTAACCATTGCGCCAATGATCCATAACAGGGCTAGTAGGATTCGAACCTACAAATACAACAGTCAAAGTGTTGTGCCTTAACCTTTTGGCGATAGCCCTATAAGTGTGAAATTAATCACACTATATAATCCACTTCTTTACATTAATTCTCTTACATTTTCATATGCTTGAATTGCAGCCAAATTTTGTGAATATTCTTTTTCACTCATATGTAATAATTCTTTGATTTCTTTTGCCTTATATCCATCAAATAATAGCGAAACGATTTTACGTTGTGTATATGATAACTTATCCAAATATCTTTCGATCTTAGTACCTTCAAATAAGTATTCACAAACAGTTTCATATGTATCAAACTTTGATGGAATAGTTTCTCCAAGTTCCAACCCATCTTCTGTAACAAGATTGCTTGTACTTTCAAGTTTCTTTGCAGGAATACGTTTTGCACGATTACGATCACGAATCTCGGTTTTAAACTTTCGCTTAATGTTACTGGCTAAGAACGAATCAAAATCTATTTCTTTTTCTGAATTAAATCTTAATGCGGTATCTGATAATACACTTAATGCGATGCTATAAAAGTCATCATAATCTTTATCTGATATACCACCAATTTTTATTAACATTGGGTAACACATCTTTTTAAGCCGATACATTTCATTATCACAGTACCATTCTAATATTTGTTGTATTTCCATTATGTAATTACTTTCCCTTCTTAATTTCTTTATGTAATACTTCTTCAAAACTCAACTCGTTATCATTGATTTTGTTGTGCCGTGTCTCTGAACAACATTTTGGGCAACGACAGAATTTCTCATGCTTGTCCTTTGAGAACGACATAACTCCAGTCATAGATGTGTAACACCTTTTACAAATCACCATTTTCGTCCACCTCCACAACTCGGTATGTATATTTACGTTCAAACAATCCATCAATAGCCTTTTGCGTCCGTTCTCTACTAATTTTTGTATCATCAATTTCTTCTAAAATACTATGTATGATTAACATTTCATCTTTAAATTGTCTTCTATTTCTTCTATTCTCTCTTATCTTTTTATATACAATCCAAGCAGAATATAAATCCTTCGGTGTCTCAAGTTCAATACTATGTAATGCATCCATCAAAGCCGCATCAGAAGTGTGTAATTCATCTTCCAATTTAATATATCTTTCTCTTGCTTCTTTAAAAATATCCGAACACGCACCAAATTTTTCAACCCATTGCGTAATATTGTCAGAAGGTTGATAATCTGTATTTTCGATAATTTTCTTCGACTCTTCTTTTACAATTTTCTGAATAGGTGTTTCCATTTTAATATCAGG
>CAJJTI010000014.1 GCA_905194705.1 uncultured Solobacterium sp.
TTCTTACAAACTATAATTACCCATCTAAATTAAAAAGAAAGCATAAAAAAGCAACTGAAAGATATATGTTTTTAAATGGTAAAAAAACAATATTATTAATTAAAAAAGCACTCCATCTTATCGAAACAGATTACTATGTTCCTAATGCAAAAAGCCATGAGTATTTCAATATACTCACAGAATATTTCACTAAAAATTACATCTATGTAGTCATAGCTCTAGATAATAATGTACCTTGTGGAATAATGTGCGGTTTTAAAAATAAGAAGTCAGTCTATAGGTTATGTCATTTTTATGATCCATTATCTTGTAAGAATTATATTAATAACGGCTTGTATTATAGTTTTATAGAGTTGTGCAAACAGAAACATATTGAATCAATATGTTTTGGCTCTTCAGATATCCATGATTCTGGTTTAATACACTTCAAAGATTACTATAGTACAGAAAAGAAAATTTATTTTTCTCTTATAGTACCTTCTGCTAATTTATTCTAACTCAGCTAATTTATCCTCAGGTTTCATCTTATTTTTTCCGTTTTCTTGTATATGTCAAAGTTACCATATTGTGAAAAAATTATTAAATATCAAAAAAGCATAGAGATTTATACCCTATGCAATTTAGTTATATACATTTATTTTTTGCTATTCAGCTAATGCTTTACCTAATTCTTCACATTCTTTAAGAGTGGTATCATCTGGTGCACCATTACATGTTACTGTATTAATCACCTGCATTCCATCATTTGCACATCGATTAGACCAGTCATCCATCCAGACACCTCCTCCCCAGCCCCAAGATCCAAATAAACCAACTTTCTTACCGCTTAAAGATCCTTCAACTGATAAAAACATTGGTTCAAATTCACTTTCTTCGAGTTGTTCAGCTCCCATTGATGGACAACCAAAAGCAAATGTATCATAATCATTCACTTTTGACGCGTCAAAAGAAGATGCTGTAAACAATTCACCATTTCCATTTGTTCCACTTAGAACAGCATTAGCCATAGCTTCTGTGTTACCTGTTCCACTCCAATATACGATTGCTACTTTACTCATTTTATACCTCTTTCTTTCTAACTAACTACATTAGTTAGCTATAACTAACTTATATGATTATTTTATTTTTGTCAAAGAATATGATTTCTATTGTTTTAATACAAAATAATTGTGATGGTAAACGCTTACTTTCAAATTCCTTATTTACATCATTTTCAGTATTAGTATAATCAATTTTGTGTTTTTAAAAAGGTGAAATTTATGACGAAATCAATGGTTGAAGGAAATGCATTTAAACAAATATTACTATTCATGTTACCACTAGCTTTAGGTAGCATTTTTCAACAGGCATATAACTTAGCCGATGCTGCTATTGTAGGTCAATCTTTAGGTGCTGATGCTTTAGCTGCAGTAGGTGTATCAAGCAGTGTACAATTTTTAGTTCTAGGGTTTTGTACTGGCAGTGCTCAGGGATTTGCTATTCCTATCGCTACAGCTTTTGGAGCGAAAAGAGAAAATGAAATCAAGCAATTATTTTATATTGGTTTTATTCTTTTATTTATGATTGCTTGTGTAGTAACAATCAGTTGTGCTTTATTAACAAATCAAATCTTATTATTACTTAAAGCACCTGCTGACATTTTGAGTAACAGTTACTGGTATTTATTCATTATTTTTATCGGTATACCTTTTACACTTCTTTATAATTACTTAGCTGCCGTTCTTCGTTCAGTCGGAGATAGTAAAACACCATTCTTATTTTTAGCTTTTTCTTCTGTTTTAAATATTGGCTTGGATTTCTTCTGTATTTTATCTCTACATTGGGGTGTGCCTGGTGCAGCTATCGCTACTGTATTTTCTCAAGCGGTAAGCAGTATTCTATGTTTACTACTTATTCATAAGAAATTCCCACTATTACATGTCACTGCTGAAGCGAAAGTATGGGATTCAGAAAAAGCCCTGCATATGGCTAACATGGGTATTCCTATGGGACTACAGTTCTCTATTACAGCTATTGGCTGTATGATGATGCAAGCTTCTAACAATGCTTTAGGTTCTAATTATGTATCTGCATTAGCTGCAGGACAAAAAATCAATAACTTTGCAATGTGTCCATTTGAAGCCTTGGGTGCCAGTGTTTCTACTTTTATTTCTCAAAATCTTGGTGCCGGTAAAAAAGATCGTATCTATGAAGGTCTTAAAGTTGGAACCATATCTGCTCTAATATATAGTGTTGTAGCTGGTTTAATCTTAGTATTCTTAGGTTATAACCTAGGTATGATATTTGTTAGTTCAAGTGAAGTTAATGTATTATCTTATACTGCTATGTATCTTAAATTTGTTGGCATCAATTATGCTCTACTTGGATTACTTTATATCTTCCGTATGGCTACGCAAGGTGTTGGTGAATCTAGACTTGCAATACAGGCTGGTGTACTTGAAATGATTGCAAGAACTGGTGCTTCATTATTCTTAGTCACTCGTCTTGGTTATACAGGAATATGTATTGAAGATCCTCTTGCATGGATATTCGCTGATATCTATATTATTCCTATATGTTTCTATGCTCTTAAACGTTCATTTGTCCGTTACGGTATTCAATAATATATGCTAACATACGAAAAAAGCTCTACATCAGAGCCTTTTTCGTTTTTTATAGGGGATAGAAATCTAAATATATTGTTAAGGGGATAGCTTTATATTTAGTACAGAATATTATCTTCTGCACTATTAAGATAACAGAATTCTATCGTTAAATTATGTCATAACTATGTAAAATTATGTGATTAATGAATGATTTTAGCAAACATCTTAATAAAGAAATTAGCTACCGGTCCCATACAGAATATGGCAATAAATGTTCCAACACCAAATGTACCTTTTAATAAGATACCAATCACCAATAAACCCGCATCAAGTACTGGTCTAACAATACTGTAGCTTTTATTTATCTTTTTACTTAAAGCAAGCACAAAACCATCATATGGATTACTTCCCGTTTCACTTTGAGCGCCAATCGCAATACCAACACCAGCTATACATAAACCAATAAAGAAGAATACATATCTAATTATCGTATCATCTAAACTAGGCATAAATAGCAAACCAACTTTTGAACCAGCAGAAATAAACAATGGACTTAATACTGTATCAATAGAAATATTTTCTTTTGCAAAAACCAATAACAATACAACAAATATACCATTAACGATAATCATCGCAATAGGTAAACTGATATGAAATGTTTGTGTTAAGCCTTGTTCAAAAGTAGTCATAGCATCTCCGCCAACATTAGCACTTACAATAAAAGCTACACCAATACCTATAACTATTGCACCAATAATCATAATTAAATAATCTCTAACT
This sequence comes from uncultured Solobacterium sp., assembly GCA_905194705.1. GTDB lineage: Bacteria > Bacillota_I > Bacilli_A > Erysipelotrichales > Erysipelotrichaceae > Bulleidia. The sequence continues at coordinate 3,366 of CAJJTI010000014.1, forward strand.
AGTTTTTTCATACTGTCCTCATTTCTTTTTAGATAATTATCTTCGACTTTCTTAATACACTAATTATTATATCTCATATTAATTGCTCAATTTATCCCCTTTTTTCTATATGTGCTATACTGCATATGAATGGAGGTATTAGAATATGTGTACAGCTATTACATATAAATCAAAGAATTTCTATTTTGGTAGAAATCTTGATTATGATTTTTCTTATGGAGAAAGTGTTGTCATTACACCTCGAAATTATACATTTGTGATGAAACATACCGATGATATTCAATCACATTATGCAATAATTGGTATGGCACTAGTTACACAAAATTATCCGCTATATTTTGATGCAATGAATGAAAAAGGCTTATGTATGGCAGGTCTTAATTTTGTAAATAATGCGAGCTACGAAAGTAAAGAAGTAACAAATAAAGTCAATGTTGCTTCATTTGAATTTATTCCTTATATTTTGAGTTTATGTTCAACAATAAATGAAGTAAAAGATACATTATCTAAAATGGTATTACGTGATACTCCATTTGCAGAAGGAATGCAACCAGGACAGTTGCATTGGCTAATTGCTGATAAAGATAACAATTGTATTACAGTTGAATATATGAATGATGGAATGCATGTATATGATAATCCAACTGGTGTATTAACAAACAATCCACCATTTCCACTACAGTTATTCAATTTAAATAACTATCAAGGTTTAAGTAATGCTCAACCAGTAAATACATTTGCAAAAGATATACCACTTGAATGTTATTCAAGAGGAATGGGTGGTTTAGGACTGCCAGGCGATTTATCATCAATGTCTAGATTTGTTAAAGCGGCATTTACCCGTTCATTTGCAAAATCTAATGAAGACGAAGCTTCTAGTGTATCGCAATTTTTCCACTTGTTAACATCTGCTGAACAACAAAGAGGTTGTTGTGATGTTGGTGAAGGTAAATACGAAATTACATTATATTCATCCTGCTGTTCAGCAAATACTGGTATTTATTATTACACAACATATGATCGTCATCAAATCACTGCTGTTAATATAAATCACGCCGATTTAGATAGTAATAAACTAATAACTTATCCACTATTAGTTAAAGATACGATTTATCATCAAAATTAAATACTTTATTAATGAATCTTTCAATGAATGAAAGATTCATTTTTATACAAAAAAACAATCTCATATCGCATTTCATTTCTGCTTTACGAGATTGTTTTTTATACGTTAGTAGTTAGAAATCAACTTATTTAATGATTTCTGTGATGTTACCAGAACCTACAGTTCTTCCACCTTCACGGATAGAGAACTTTGTTCCTTGTTCGATAGCGATAGGGTTTAGAAGTGTAACTTCCATTTCTACGTTATCACCAGGCATACACATATCAGTACCAGCAGGAAGAGTAATAACACCAGTTACGTCAGTTGTACGGAAGTAGAACTGAGGACGGTAGTTAGAAACGAATGGAGTATGACGTCCACCTTCTTCTTTAGTTAATACGTATACTTGAGCCTTGAATTGTGTGTGAGGTGTAACTGAACCTGGCTTAGCTAATACTTGTCCACGTTCAACTTCATCACGGTTTACACCACGAAGTAATGCACCAATGTTGTCACCTGCTTGAGCAAAGTCAAGAATCTTACGGAACATTTCAATTCCTGTAACAACTGTTTTCTTTGTGTCTTTGATACCAACGATTTCAACTTCATCGTTTAGTTTTAATGTACCACGTTCAACACGTCCAGTAGCAACTGTACCACGACCTGTGATTGTGAATACGTCTTCAACTGCCATTAAGAATGGTTTATCCATTTCATGAGCTGGAGTTGGGATCCATTCATCAACTGCATCCATTAGTTCTTTAATTGCTGGTTCCCATTTTGGATCGCCTTCAAGAGCTTTAAGAGCAGAACCTCTGATAATTGGAGTGTTGTCACCATCAAATCCATATTCAGATAGAAGGTCACGAACTTCCATTTCAACAAGGTCGATTAATTCTGGGTCGTCAACCATGTCACATTTATTTAAGAATACAACCATCTTTGGAACACCAACCTGACGAGATAGTAGGATGTGTTCACGTGTTTGAGGCATTGGTCCGTCTGTTGCTGCTACAACTAGGATAGCACCATCCATCTGAGCTGCACCAGTGATCATGTTTTTAACATAGTCGGCGTGGCCCGGGCAGTCTACGTGAGCGTAGTGTCTCTTCTTTGTTTGGTATTCAACGTGAGCTGTGTTAATTGTGATACCACGAGCCTTTTCTTCTGGAGCACCGTCGATTTGGTCATAAGCTTCGAATGTTGCTTTACCATCTTCTGGGTGAGTAGAAAGATACTTAGTAATTGCTGCTGTTAATGTCGTTTTACCATGGTCTACGTGACCGATTGTACCAATATTGACATGTTCCAGCGAACGGTCAAAATGTTCCTTAGCCATAATGCTTTTTTTCCTCCTGATTTTATTAAACCGATATCATTTTATGATATTCAATTAGCGTTTGCAATAAGTACTTACTTTTCTGAAGTACTATTTTTTTCAATAATTTCTTTTGCAATGCTCTTTGGTACTTCTTCGTAATGATCTGTTTGCATTACATATGTACCACGACCTTGTGTAAATGAACGTAAGTCTGTTACATATCCAAACATTTCAGATAATGGTACGAAGCTTTCAATCTTAATTGCATTGCCGATTTCTTCTTGTTTACAGATTTGTCCACGACGTTTAACAATATCGCCCATAACTGATCCTAAGTATTCACTTGGTGCAGTTACATCAACTCTCATCACTGGTTCAAGAATAACTGGATTACACTTCTTAGCTGCTTCTTTTAATGCAAGAGCTGCGGCAATCTTATATGCTTGTTCACTAGAGTCGACATCATGGTAACTACCATCAAATAATGTAGCTTTGATATCAACGATAGGGTAACCAGCAATTAAACCATTGCTAAGTGCATCTTCAAGACCTTGTTGAGTAGGCTTGATGAATTCTTTTGGTACGCTTCCACCAACAGTTGCATCAACGAATTCAAATCCTTTACCTTCATTAGGTTCGAAACGAATCCATACGTGACCATATTGACCATGACCACCTGACTGACGAACGAATTTACCTTCACATTCTGCAGTAGAACGGATAGTTTCTCTATAAGCAACTTGTGGAGCACCTGCTGTAGCTTCAACCTTGAATTCACGCTTCATACGGTCGATGATGATATCAAGTTGAAGTTCACCTACACCGGCGATAATCGTTTGACCTGTTTCTTCATCAGTATATGCACGGAATGTTGGATCTTCTTCTGCAAGTTTTGCTAAAGCTTGGTCCATCTTTTCGCCATCTGCTTTTGTCTTAGGTTCAACAGACATCTGAATAACTGGTTCTGGGAATACCATTGATTCAAGAATAATAGGTGCACTTTCATCACATAATGTATCACCTGTTGTTGTATTCTTTAGACCAATAGCACCAGCAATATCACCAGCAAATACTTCAGTAATATCTTCACGTTTGTTAGAGTTCATTCTAACGATACGTCCTAAACGTTCTCTCTTTTCTTTAGTAGCGTTTAATACATAGCTACCTGCTGTGATAGTACCAGAGTAAACACGGAAGTATGTTAAACGGCCTACGAATGGGTCTGTTGCTACTTTGAATGCTAATGCACTGAATGGTTCATCATCACTAGCAATTCTATCTTCTTCTGTTCCATTTTCTAAGTGACCCTTAATTGATGGAATATCTGTTGGAGCTGGTAAGTAATCAACTACTGCGTCAAGTAGTAATTGAACACCCTTGTTCTTATATGCAGAGCCACATAGAACTGGGAAGAATTCAGAAGTTAATACACCTTTACGAATAGCTGCTTTAATTTCTGCTACTGTAGGTTCTTCACCTTCAAGTACCTTCATCATTAATTCATCATCGTAGTCAGCGATAGCTTCTAACATTTCTTGGCGCATTTCTTTAGCCTTGTCGATGAATTCTGGAGAGATTTCGCTGATTTGAATATCTGTACCAAGGTCATTCATGTATATTTCCTGTTTCATTTCAACTAAGTCGATAATTCCACGGAAACTTTGTTCAGCACCGATTGGCATTTGAATAGCTGCTGCTTTTGCTGCTAAACGGTCACCAATTGAATGAACAGCCATGAAGAAGTCAGCACCAGTAGCGTCCATCTTGTTAGAGAAAACGATACGTGGAACTTTATATTCACTTGCTTGTCTCCAAACTGTTTCAGTTTGAGGTTCAACACCTGCTTTTGAGTCAAGTACTGTTACAGCACCATCTAATACACGTAGAGAACGTTCAACTTCAGCTGTGAAGTCAACGTGGCCTGGTGTATCGATAATGTTAATTTGGCAATCTTGCCAATGACATGTTGTGGCAGCAGAAGTGATAGTAATACCACGTTCTTGTTCTTGTGCCATCCAGTCCATTTGGCTCGCACCATCGTGTGTTTCACCAATCTTGTGAATCTTACCTGTATAGTAAAGAATACGTTCTGTTGTTGTTGTTTTACCAGCATCGATGTGAGCCATGATACCGATATTACGAATTTTATTTAACGGAAATTCTCTAGGCATATTTTTCCCCTATTACCAACGATAGTGAGCGAAAGCCTTGTTAGCTTCAGCCATCTTATGTGTGTCGTCCTTCTTCTTAACAGATGCACCTGTTCCATTAGCAGCATCCATAATTTCGTGAGCTAGTCTTAATTCCATTGTTGGTTCATGACGAAGTCTTGAATAGTTAACAATCCATCTTAAACCTAATGTTAATTTTCTTTCAGAACTAACTTCAACTGGTACTTGATAGTTAGCACCACCAACACGACGAACCTTTAGTTCCAGCATAGGCATAACGTTACCTAAAGCTTTTTCGAATACTTCCATCGCATTTTGTCCTGTTTTTTCTTCTACAATTGCGAATGCATTGTAAAGAATTGTTTGAGCTGTTCCACGTTTACCATCAATCATAATCTTGTTGATTAATTTAGTAACAAGTTTTGAATTGTAGATTGGATCAGGTAATACGTCACGTTTAGCTACATAACCTTTTCTTGGCATATTTACTGTTCTCCTTTCTACTTCTTAGCCTTTGGCTTCTTTGTTCCATATAGGGAACGGCTTTGGTTACGATCGTTAACACCAGCGCAGTCTAATGTACCACGGATAATATGATAACGAACACCTGGTAAATCCTTAACACGTCCGCCACGGATCATAACAACACTGTGTTCCTGTAAGTTGTGTCCAACACCTGGGATATATGCTGTTACTTCCATACCGTTTGATAAACGTACACGGGCATATTTACGTAATGCAGAGTTTGGTTTTTTAGGTGTCATTGTACCTACACGAGTACAAACACCACGTTTTTGAGGGCTACTAAGTTTTGTTGGCTTCTTTTGAAGAGAGTTGAATCCTCTGTTCAAAGCAGGAGACTTAGACTTTGTAACCTTGTCTGTACGGCCTTTGCGTACAAGCTGATTTATTGTAGGCATTTATTGCTCCTTCCTTTTTATGCACACACTCTCGAGCGTGCCATTTCTTAGCCTAAATTTAGGCTTTGACATGAGCAAAGCCTTTTTTCACTAAGCATGACTAGTCTACTAGATGTAAAATGTCTTGTCAACAACTTTTTTCATATATTGGAGAGAAGCTGAATAAAAGTACAGCAACCTAATTTTCATCGCTGTACTTTCCTTTTTATTTTGCTGATATTTGACTTTTAGAAGAGATAAAAACAAATATATTTAATAATGTTGAACCAACAATGTGAACTAGTAACATGACTATAAATAATAAGCCAATATATAAAACAAAAAACGATTTAAGTGTAATCGGTTCAGAACTCACAAGTGGGACAAATATTGTTACCGTTATAGGAGATGCATATTTTTTTATATAAAAATACAAGTTATAAATGACTATTTGAGTATCCGTGATTTTGTATTTTGACTCATCTAAATAATAATATCTTTTATTATCTTTTCTAGCTTCACGATATTTTTCAATAAATATACTTGATTCTTTTCTATATAATTTACTGCATATATAATCAAAAATTTTACGCATGCAACAATTCAACTCCCTTCATCAAAAGCATTTCTTCTGAAATATATTCAAATAATCAACAAAGAAAATAACTCTATTGATAAATTATACTTTTTATGCTTGATCTAACACAAATTTATCAAATAAAGGTAATGTAAAATCCAATTCACCATAAGAAGGAGAATAAACTACCCCTTTCCTTATTAATCTAGTTCTATATACAGAAAAATCATTAGATTTAGAATTTAGAACTTCACGAATATCTTTCACTTTTTTGGATTTTATTTGAGTCATGGCAATTAAAATATCTTTTTCTATTGCGGATAATTCTTGCCATATCTTTTCATAGGAGTATTCTTCCAGGTATTGTCTATATTGTGCTTTAACATCAATATCATACCCTTCTTTTTTCTGCCACGATAAATAGCCAAGCACTTGAAATGCATAAGAATATCCATTAGTTTCTTTAGCAAGTTCTCTCGCTTCTCTTTCAGATATGCCTAATGTATTTTTATAAGATTCTGTCATTCCACCAATATTTAATGGCGTTAGTTCTATTCTTGGCGCCCGATATAAAAAAGTTAGTTCGTCTTCATCCTGTATTTTCTTTATATTTTCATATAATCCTGTCATCAATAAAAATACCGGATAATTTTCTCTCATAAGCGTCTGAAACGATGATGTAAATTGTTTTACATATGTTGTATTTGTAACTTCATCTATCGTAAACAAAACCCGTTTATTTATTTTTTTCGCATATTCCAATAATTTTTCTAAGGCTAGTTCTTCATCTGAGATCTTTTCGGCACCTTCTACAGACACTCCAATGCCTAGCAAAGAAAAATCTACAGAAGCTTTTAGCTTAAATGGAGCTATAGCTTTTTGAGCATTGAGTTTTTCTACAGCACTATGTAACAAATCTCTTGTAGGATTTAAATGAATGACAATCCATGCTTTCTTTTTTTAATTCATCAGAAACATTTGTCATGAGTACCGTTTTGCTAGAGCCACGAACGCCACTGATTAAATAAACCCGAACCGATGGATTTTCACTCTGTAAAGTACCAATAATTTCTTCAGTTTGTTGAACTCTAGATATATATTGATCTGACTTTATTCAAAAAGTAAGCGTATATGGATTTTCATAACTTTTCATAACTTTTATTTCCTTTCATAACTTTTATCAAGCTTGTTGAATCAAAGGTTTTAAAATGCTATAACCTAGTCATGAATAAAAAAAGATTATCTTCTACAGCAATTATACTTTCGGGATTTCTTATCGTAATTCTTATTGGAAGTATATTATTAGCTTTACCTATAAGTCACGCTCACGACGTATCTATATCTTATATAGACGCTTTATTTACCGCTACCACTTCAACTTGTGTTACAGGCCTTGTTACTGTTCCAACTGTTTCTTCATGGAGTATATTTGGACAAATTGTTATCTTGCTTCTTATTCAGATTGGTGGCTTAGGTGTTATTACAATTATCACTGTTGCTATGTTATTAGCTGGTAAACATCTTGGTTTATCAGATCGTATCATCATACAGGATGCTTTTAACTTAAACACTCTATCAGGCATGATTAAATTTGTTAGAAAGGTCATCAAATATACCTTATTTATAGAAGGTTGCGGTGCCTTAGCTTACATGTTTATCTTTATTCCTGAGTTTGGTTTAAGAGGTATATGGATATCTATATTTAACTCTATTTCAGCTTTCTGTAATGCTGGTTTAGATATTATTTCACCAGATAGTTTATATAATTATCGTTTTAATATTCCTGTTAATATTATTACTTCCTTGCTTATTATTATGGGTGGTCTTGGTTTTATCGTTTATTTAGATATTTTCAAAGTATTAAAAGACTATAAAGAGAAGAAGCATTTCTTTAAACGTTTAACATTACATAGCAAGATTGTTCTTACAAGTACATTTATTCTTATCTTTGGTGGAGCATTATTATTCTTTGTCTTTGAGTATAATAATCCCCTGACAATGCAAGATTATTCCTTGCCACAAAGAATAACAGTTTCTTTATTTGAATCCATCACAACAAGAACCGCAGGATTTGCAACAATTCCTCAAAAAGATTTAACCAATGCCTCTTCTTTATTAGCATTAATATTAATGTTTATAGGTGGCTCTCCTGTAGGAACAGCTGGTGGTATCAAGACTATAACAATTGTCATCTTATTACTAACATCTATTGCGGTAGTTAAAAATAGAAATGATGTATCCTTATTTAATCGTCGCTTGTCAGATACCGCAATACGTAAAGCTATGGCTGTAACAACTTTCTCTTTTTTCACTGCTTTTATTTCCAGTATGTTATTATCGTGTGTAATTCATACATCACTACTTGATATATTATTTGAAACAATTAGTGCTACTTCAACAGTTGGTTTAAGTAGAGACTTAACAAGTACTTTGCCTCTTATTGGTAAATTAATCATTATCGTTACCATGTATTTTGGTAGAATTGGTCCAATTTCTATCGCTGTTGCATTCTATAAAAAAGATAAAAAAGATAACTTAATTAGAAATCCAATTGAAGAAATCAGTGTTGGATAAAGGAGTATTTATGTCAAAGAAAAAATCATTCGCTATTTTCGGTTTAGGAAGATATGGCCGAGCAATTGCTGAAGAATTAGTAGCTCATGGTGCTGATGTTATCGCTGTTGATAAAGATGAAGATATCGTTGATGAAGCAAGCCTTGGCTTACCTGTATGTAAATGTGCTGATATTACTGATTCAGCCGTTATAGAACAACTTGGTATAGCGAATATGGATGTTGTGGTTATCGCTATTGCAAGTTCCTTAGATGCAAGTATTATGGCTACTTTATTATGTAAAGAAGCTGGTGTTCCTATGGTTATTGCAAAATGCGGAAGCTTCATGCATCAAAAAATATTACAAAAGATTGGTGCTGATAAAATTGTTTTCCCAGAAGCAGAATCAGGTACTCGTTTAGCTAAAAATCTATTAACATCAAATTTTGTCGATATGATGGAACTATCTGACAAAGTATCAATTGCTGAACTTGAAGTTAAAAAAGAGTGGTTGGGTAAAAATCTAGCTGAATTACATTTAAGATCAGAATATTCTTTAAATGTAGTTGCTATTAAAAAAGATGATAATGTTGAAACCGAGATTGATCCGTTGTTACCACTAACAAAAGACATGAAACTAATCGTTGTCATTAAGACAAGCAAGTTATCATCACTTGCATAATTTGACCTTTTTGTAATTTTGACTAGTACTAATTTGATTCATCTGCATTATCTTTCTTGTATAATATTTTCAGGAGGCATTTATGGCTAAAAGTAAAATTTGTGATTTCTGTTTGGATGAGCCAAAAGGTCTCTTCAATAAACCAGAGCTTTTAAAAGATGGACATAGCATATGTAAACGATGTAAGAAAATTATCGAAAGATATAGTCTTCCTGTTCGCTATGATATTTTCCAGTTACTTGTTACTAATGAACCTTCTATGCGCAATATGATTATTGGTAATTACCTGGAACAACATACACCCGAAGAAATAATTGCCAAGTTTTTTCCATTACCTAATATGTTATTACATGATGGTGAAAGAGCGATTAATGTAGTTGATTCTTCTATTACCGTATTAAGTAGTCTTGTGCCACAGGAAAAAAAGAATAAGCGTATTGCGGATATTACAAGAAAAGACTTTGATCAGTTATATTCTGTAGAAGCTGAAAATGGTACAGTGACTATTAAAGGAAAGTTATATGAAACAGATGCAGCTTTATATTTTATTTCCGATAATTTTATTAACTGTCATCGTTTAACAAATATGATTCATAATAACAGTGAACTAAAAACTATCGTAGTAAATGAAAAAGGAAAAACATTTAAATATAATGTGGCACATGCCGATTTATTTTACATGCGTGAAGCTTTATTTTTGAAAGCTGCTGCTGTTCAAAGTAATAAGAGTGGTAACTTAATTTATTTATCAAGTGATAATACCATGACGATTACTCCTGGTATTTATTCAATCCCTAAAAATATATTACCTGGAACTTATTATGTATCTCCTTTAAAAGACCATGGAATGCATGTTAAAGATGCTTTAGGAAGAGTCAAAGAATGTAGAAGTGGTAGAGTCCAACTTGATGAAGGTTCCTCTTTAGAAGTAACTGGTGAATACCAATTAAGAAGAAAAGAAAAAGAATTGTAATTTTTATATATGAAGAAAAAGAAAAACGCTAAGAATACAAATGATATCAATCAAAAAATTCGTTATCGCTACAGTGAGGCGATGCAAGAATTAAAAGAGTTAGAAAATGATACAATCGCTACTCTAAACTCACAATATGATGAGCTTGCTAAAGGTACAGCCGATAGCATCAATATGCCTCGTCTAAAAAATGCAATGCTGGAAGAATCAGATTTATTAAAAGGTGCCAGTGAAACATATGGCAGTTTTGCCGTAAAACTACGCAACCAGTCTGACGAATTAAAAACAAGAGTGAAAGAAACAGAAAGAGTCGAAAAAAAGAAAGCAAAAAAATTTCGTATCTTGCCAGTTAAACCTACAAATGCTGAAATTGACTATGAAGAAAAAGAAACCAGTCATTTTGCAGCTGGAGCAACTTTCCATAAATTATTCTGGGTATTCTTTATCGGTTCGTTTGCAGGTGTAGTTATCGAAACTATATGGTGCATTATTACTAGAGGTCATTATGAAAGTAGAGTTGGCTTAATCTATGGACCATTCAACCTTGTGTATGGTTTTGGAGCTCTTGCTTTAACATACAGCTTATATAAATATCGTAACCGTTCGGCTGTTTATTCGTTTATTGGTGGTTTTATCAGCGGTTCTGTAGTTGAATATTTATGTAGCTTATTTCAAGAAATTGCCTTTGGTTCTACAAGCTGGGACTACAGTAATATTCCTTACAACCTCAATGGTCGTATTTGCTTACTCTATTCTATTTTCTGGGGAATTCTTGGTATTTTCTGGATTAAAACAATCTATCCATATATGGCCACATGGATTTTAAAAATCCCAAATAAAATTGGTAGACCACTCACTAAAATATTATTAGTCTTTATGATATTTAACTCATTCATGTCAGCTGCAACTGTCTTTAGATGGTATGAAAGAATGGAACAAAAGCCAGCTGATAATATATTTGAAACATATTTAGATAATCATTATCCTGATGAAAGAATGGAAAAAATATACGCAAATCTAGAATTTAAGAAATAGTCACTGTACTATTTCTTTTTTCTCACCACAAACTAAGATTTCATAAGCTTCCACATAATGCTTTTCTAAATCAAAATCAAATGGAGCTGTAGACCATATTTGAATTGTTCCTACTAACAATGTCAAAGAAATTCTAATTAGTTCTCGTACATCAACATCTGTTCGTATTTCTTCTTTCTCCTGGGCTCTTTTATATATACCAACTAATACTTCACGAATAAAATCGTGCTCTGGTTTTTTTGGTTTATCTTTTATGTTTTCTGAAGAAATTTGTGTAAAATTAAAAACTAATGCTTTTTTGATAATTTCTTTTCCAATATATACATAATGTTGAATAATTGTTTTATAACTGTAAATTAATTGTTCATATGGATCTTCTATCTGCATTAATGCGACGATATTTTCTTCCCCTAAAAATACCAGTGAAAAGAATAATCCTTTAATTAAAGCATCCTTACTATCATAGTAATAATAAAATGTATTCTTAGAAATATTAGATGCTTTACAAATATCTCTTAAAGTAACCTCATCATATCCTTTTTCTTTAAACAAGCGAATTGCATTTTGTAATATTTCTTCTTTTGTACTATTTTCTTTTTTCATATTTTCCCCAAATCCACCATGTTTATAACACATTTTAGTACTTTTGTCTATCTGTTGTATTACTTATTTACACATTTATAGTACCGTGGTAATATAGCTAAGAATTTAAAGGAGGTAAACTCGTGCTAAAAGCTCTTAAATATTTAAAACCTTTTTGGAAATCTGTTATAGCAGTTATTTTCCTAATCTTTGCACAGGTTCAACTGGAACTTGCACTACCAGACTATATGAGTAATATTGTCACAAATGGTATTCAATATAACGGTATAACAAGTCCTGTCCCTGAAGCGTTATCCACAAGTACTTATGAACATATGGAATACTTCATGAGTGATGAAGATATTACTACTTTTGAAAACAGCTATAAACTTATCGAAAAAGGTAATTCTTCCTATACAACAAAATACCCATTAAATGAAACAGAAAATATCTATATACTAAATGCTGACAAAGATGCTTCATTAAAAACTATTGTGGAAAAACCATTATTCATAACACAGTTATTGAATGATCCTGACCTTTTACAAAAAATGAATATAACTAGTGCAGATGATTTATATTCTGCTATTTCTAATAGTCCTCAAATGAAGGATAGTATTCTTTCAAAAATAGATGAGTCACTAAGTGGTTACACAAGTGAAAATATTGAAGCCGCAAGTATCATGGCTTTAAAGTCAGAATATGCATTTCTTGGTGTAAGTATCAGTTCCTTACAAAATGCATATATTATGCGTGAAGGCTTCATTATGTTACTTATCTCTTTAGCAGGAAGTTTATGTGCGATGGTCGCTTCTTATTTATCAAGTAGAGCTGCTACGGGAGCATGTAAAAATATGCGTGATGATGTTTTCAAGAAAGTTGAATCTTTCTCCAGTGATGAATTTTCACGTTTTTCCACTGCTTCGCTAATTACTCGTACTACAAATGATATTCAACAAATTCAAAATGTTATTAATATGATTCTAAGAATTGTACTATTTGCACCTATGATGGGTATTACCTCATTATTAAAAGTATTACGTTATCCAAGCATGGCAAGTATCTTAGGTTGGATTGTGTTAATTATCCTTGTATTATTACTAACTACATTTGCTTTAGGTATGCCTAAATTTAAGATTATCCAAAAATTAGTCGATAAATTAAATTTAGTTACCAGAGAACAATTATCGGGAATGTTAGTTATCCGTGCTTTTAATAATGAAAAAGTAGAAGAAGAACGTTTTGATGAAGTAAATACAGATATTACCAAAGTTAATGTATTTGTTAACCGTTTAATGGGTGTTATCTCACCTACTATGGCTTTCTTGATGAGTAGTGTTTCTATCTTGATTATCTGGGTAGGAGCTAATGAAATTGATGCTGGCGTTATGCAGATTGGGGATATTATGGCTTTCTTACAATATGCGATGCATGTACTTATGTCATTTATGATTGTAGCTATGATATTTATCATGCTGCCAAGAGCGAGTGTCAGCGCAGGACGTGTATTTGAGGTATTAAACACAGAAGTATCTATTAAAGATCCTGAAAATCCCGTTTCTTTACCTGAAGAAAATGCAACAATTCACTTTGATCATGTTTCATTCAAATATCCTAAAGCTGAAGAATATGTTTTAGAAGATATTGATTTCTCTGTTGATCCTGGTCAAACTGTTGCCTTTATTGGTTCTACCGGTTCTGGTAAATCTACACTAATCAACTTAATTCCTCGTTTCTTTGATGTCACTGATGGTGCAATACGTATTGGAAATATTGATATACGTGATGTTAAGCAACATGATTTACGTAATCGTATCGGGTATATTCCTCAAAAAGCCACATTGTTCTCAGGAACAATCGAATCAAATCTTCGCTATGCTGATGAAAATGCAACCGACAGCACTATTGAAAATGCTTTAGAAGTATCACAAGCCAAAGAATTTGTTTCTAAAATGCCAAGCGGTATTGAAGAAGCAATTTCGCAAGGTGGTACTAATGTATCAGGTGGTCAGAAACAAAGATTATCTATTGCTAGAGCATTAGTTAAAAACGCTGATATTTATATCTTTGATGATACCTTCAGTGCTCTCGACTACCATACAGATGCTTTATTACGTGAAGCGTTAAATAAGATGGTTAAAGAAAAACATTCAACTGTATTTATTGTTGCTCAACGAATCAGTTCTATCATGCATGCAGATAAGATTATTGTCTTAGACCAAGGTAAGATTGTTGGTAATGGTACACATGCAGAATTAATGAAGTACTGCCCTGTTTATCAAGAAATCGCTTATTCTCAATTAAGCAGAAAGGAGCTAGCCGTAAATGAGTGAAAGAAGACAAAACGGTCCTAGAATGGGTGGGCCTGGTAGAAGAGCTGGCATGATGCCAGGCGAAAAAGCCAAAAACTTCAAAGGCTCCGTATTAAGATTACTTGTATTTTTAAAGCCATTTGCTCCTGTACTTACAGTCATTATTATCTGTGCTATTGCTTCTACTGTTTTCAATATTATCGGTCCTAAAATCTTAGGTACAGCCACAACTACTCTAGCTGAAGGATTAGCTCTTAAATATACTGGTAACGGTGGAATTGATTTCAATAAAATAGCTGATATTCTTACAAAACTATTAATCATTTATATTTTATCTGCAGCGTTTAGTTATATTCAAAGCTGGATTATGGCAGGGGTTACTCAGAAAGTAACTTATAAATTACGTAAAGATATTTCTGAAAAGATTAATCGTTTGCCATTAAAATATTTTGATCATCAAACACATGGTGAAGTATTATCACGTGTTACAAATGATGTAGATACTGTTTCTCAATCTTTAAACCAGTCTATTCAACAGATATTAACTTCTGTAGTAACGGTTATTGGTATCCTAATCATGATGTTTTCTATCTCATGGCAGCTTACTCTAATGGCTTTAATTGTTGTACCACTATCTGGTATCGCCGCTGCATTTGTTGTTAAGCACAGTCAAAAGTACTTCTCTCTTCAACAAAAAACATTAGGTGAAGTGAATGGTCATATCGAAGAAATGTATGGTGGTCATATTGTCATGAAAGCCTTCAATGGGGAAGATAAATCTATTGAAGAATTTGAAAAACTAAATGACAACTTATACAACTCTGCATGGAAATCACAATTTATGAGTGGTTTAATGCAACCAATTACAAGCTTTATTGGTAATGTTGGTTATGTTGGATGTTGTGTACTTGGCGGTTATCTTGCAATACATAATGGTTTAGCTATTGGTGATATTCAAGCATTTATTCAATATGTAAGAAACTTCAACCAGCCTATTACACAAACTGCCCAAATTATGAATGTCTTACAATCTACTGCAGCCGCTGCCGAAAGAGTATTTGAATTCTTAGATGAACCTGAAGAAAGTGCTGATCCTGTTCATCCAGTAAATATCAGAAATGAAGATGGTTCATTAAATATCAAAGGTAATGTATCTTTTGAAAATGTATGCTTTGGTTATGAGCCTGATAAGATTGTTATCAATAATTTCAGTGCATATATGAAAGAAGGAAAACAAATCGCTATTGTTGGTCCTACTGGAGCTGGTAAAACTACTATCGTTAAGTTACTCATGCGTTTCTATGAACTAAATAGTGGTGATATATACATTGATGGTATTAAGACAACTAATTTAACTAGACATGATTTAAGATCATGCTTTGGTATGGTGTTACAAGATACTTGGCTTCATTCTGGAACAATTATGGAAAATATCCGTTATGGTAAGAAAGATGCAACTGATGAAGATGTTATGAGAGCAGCAGATGCCGCTTATGTAGACCATTTCATTCGTACACTGGATGATGGTTATAACACTGTTATCAATGAAGAATCCACTAATATTTCTCAAGGTCAAAAGCAACTACTAACTATTGCTCGTGCCTTCTTAGCTGATCCTAAAATTCTAATTCTGGATGAAGCAACATCTTCTGTAGATACTCGTACCGAAATCCTAATTCAAAGAGGTATGGAAAATCTCATGAAAGGTAGAACAAGCTTTGTTATCGCACATAGATTATCTACAATTAAAAACGCTGATATGATTCTAGTTATGAATCATGGCGATATTGTAGAAGTAGGAACACATGATGAATTACTTGCAAAAAATGGTTTCTATGCAAATCTATACAATGCACAATTTGAAGATGTAGCTGCATAAGTAATATTTATAACTTTATCCCCTGTATAACACATAAATACAGGGGATTTTATTCTATTTCCTCTTCACATTGGAATTTAATGTGAGTATGAGGAGGAAATAAAGCATTTCATTTAATATAAATTGATTATTTGTATACTTTAAAGTATACTACTCGTAAGTATACAAATAGGAGAGTGCTATGATTGGAAGAATTGAAGAACTAAACCATTTATATAATCTTTATAATAGTGATTCTTTTGAATTTTTAGTCATGTATGGTAGACGAAGAATAGGTAAAACCACTATTCTTCAAGAGTTTTCAGAAAAGACAAATTCTATTTTCTTTCCTGCTCGCGAAAAAAATGATACATTAAATTTAGAAGATTTTTCAAAAATAATTCAATATCATTTTGACAAGCAATTTTATTCATCTTTCTCAAGTTGGGAAGATGCGTTTAATTATATAAGTTCTAAGGCTCACGATAAAATCGCAATTATTATAGATGAATTTCCTTACATCATAGAAGAGAATCCATCTGTGAAATCAATTCTTCAACACGTTATTGATCATAGTTGGAAACAAAAAAATATCTTTCTAATCCTTTGTGGCTCTTCTGTAAGCATCATGGAAAATGATGTAATGGGAAGAAAGAGCCCATTACATGATAGACAAACTTCAACATTAGAAATCAAGCCTTTTGATTATTATGAAAGTAGCGATTTTTTTCCTGAATACAATAATATAAATAAAATATTAGCATATGGAATACTTGGTGGGGTCCCTAGATATTTAGAAGCTTTTGATTCCAGCAAAACGATCGAACAGAATATTGCGACAAGAATCATTCAAAATGGTTCCTATCTTTACGAAGAACCTATGAATCTTTTAAAAGCGGAAGTCCGTGAAACCAATATTTATAACAGTATCTTATCTGCTATTGCCAGCGGCAAAAACAAAATGATTGATATTGCGAACTTTATTCATGAAGATCGAACAAAAGTAGCAAAATATCTCAACACTTTACAAATATTAAGATTAATCGAAAAACGTGTGCCATGTGGAGAACCTGAAACAAGCAAAAAATCAATTTATGTAATCAAAGATAATTTCTTTAAATTCTGGTTCAGATATGAGTTCACCAATAATGTTTATTATTCTATTCTTGGACAATCTGAAGCATCAAAGGAAATCATGAACGATATCAGTAATTTTATGGGAGATATTTTTGAAGATATTTGTAAAGAATATTTAATTCGTTTAGCTCGATTAAGAAAACTTCCTTTTATTCCATATCATATTGGTAAATGGTGGGGAAATAATCCTGTTCTTAAAGCACAAGATGACGTCGATTTATTAGCAATTGATAAAACTGGTACTAAAGCTATATTTGTTGAATGTAAATTCACTTCTAAGCTAGTGCCATATGAAGAATATGTAGATTTATTGACAGCAACAAAAGCATTTCCAAATATTAAAGAAAAACATTTATATTTCATTAGCAAATCAGGATATACAAAACCAGTAATAAAACAAGCAGAAATTGATGGTGCGATACTTTTAACCATCGATGATTTATTTGATTTGAAGCGTTATAATGATTTTGACCTATAAAGAGTGTGCTAGAGACTGGCTCAATGACCACACAGCAACCTGCAAAAGTAAGGTGCTAAAGCCAGGAAGATGGGAACTGTTATATATTTAATATGATCCTATCTTTCCGATAGGATTTTTTCATTCTTTGTAGCGTCTATAATCGTTAGGAGGACTATAAAATGAACACGATTAAAGAAGCGACAACATTATACGCAAAAGATTATTCTACTATTTGGTATTCTACTCCAAATGAATTACGCCATGAATTTTATAAAGAAATCAAAGCATTAGGCGTTAGATTTTACACTGGCAAAGAAGTTAATGAAGAAGATATTGGATGCTTCACGTCTGTAGATCCTGATTTAACAACTGGATATATATCAATAAAATGCTGGAGTGAATTATTAAATAATGCAGATCTTGCAGATATAAGCGGAAACATAATCCCCGTAATTCTGCTAGATTATGCAAAACTTAAAAACGGTGAAGATCCTGTAATTTTCGATAATTTAAAACATGCTAAAATATGAGCTTTCTTCAAAATCATTTAAGGAATGTCTTTTTAAATTATATCTATTTTCGGTATCATGAGGTGTATCTTATATGCACCTTTTTTTATGCATGTTTGTTTTAAAAAAGACAAAATTGATAAAATCAAATTGATATTGTCAATATAAGTTCTATAAGCTCATACGCATTTTCATTACTCCTTTTATGTCACATTACTTCATCTCTAGCAGCCTGCATTTTAATGCGTCGTGAAAACTGAATTATTCTTGACTATCCCACGACTTTTATATCAAATCCGGCTTTTTCAAAAATTTGTGAAGGAGTAAATCCCTTTGCTTTTTCAAGATAAAAATATTCTTTGAATTTTTCTTCATAAGTAATTGCCTTGTTTGAAACATTCTTAACATAAGGATTCTTTCTTAACTCAGCGACTTGTTGATCAGTAAAATAGTTAACACCCATAGCACAAAACCTCTATATATTATTATAAGGATTTAAGAAAACCCTGTAATTCAGGTTCCACTCTTTTTTAGTGTGTCCGATTTACAGGGCCCATTTTAACTTTCTGAAACATGTCTTTTTATTAACTCGATTAATTAGTATAAGATTTCTTGTTAATCACAGATAAATCAGCTCATGGCTGGCGGCGGCGTGGCACTGATCGGCACGACTCTGGTGCCGCTGCTTTCTGGACTTTTTGGTTAAACAGAAAGCATACGAGGTTGGAATTCTGATGAGGGCGGCGGTGAGCCGCCCTTTTTACATAGCCAGGTTTCTGATTGGGATTGGAGACCTGGCTATATGTTTGCCCATTTGCAGGTGCACATGCAGATGGAAAATCACTATTC
>CAJJTI010000015.1 GCA_905194705.1 uncultured Solobacterium sp.
AAAATCTATATATCACAAAGAAAAAAGATGAAGCTGATTTTACTGTTGCAATGGAAAAAAATTCAGATAATAAAGTTGCTGTTATAAAAGAACTTAAAGATCCATCAAATACACATCAATATTCATTTAGTAATGTAATTATTGCTGTCCAAAATAGATTAAAGAAAAATAATATTAAACTTGGATATGAAAAAGGATTTAATACTTATGTTCTATCTATGTTTTCTGATTTTTATAATATTAAAAGTGATAGCAAATATGCTTATAGGCATAATATAGGAAACAGTCATCATTACACTTATTCAGAACAATTAGTTGAATTTATCGTAAATGAAATCAAGAAAAATCCTGAAAAATTCGTAGAATCTCTAAAAAAAGAAAAGACCAACCCCAGGCACATAGGAATGCTCGATGACTAATCATCTACCCCATTTTGGGACCCAGTGTATTTCCTTCACAAGTTGATCGTTAGCGTAATGCTTTTCTGCAACCTTTTGGTTACACTCGAATTATATCACGAATGCAACATAAATTTCAAAATGTTGCATTCAATTTAATCATCTTCATCTGTATAAAGACTATTCTCATCTTTGACTTTATCGGTTAAAAGCTCGATAATTTAAAGGTGAACAAAAGCAATAGCTTTATACAGGGAGATGCACGCGTTTCCCTGTTTTTTCTTATATCTTATAAAAAAGTGGGTACGGATTACTAATTGCGAGAAATAATCCATACCCTGTAACAAGTGCAAATTACTTTTATATTTTACCAAGTAGTTTGCAAAAACGAAAGGAGAAAATATATGATAGACAACTCAAGTATCTACGAACGTAAAGGTAAAAACGGTATCACTCTGCAAATCATCTTGAGATATGGTGATACCAAGAATAGAAAATCATTCACTAAAACAATTAAAGTATCTGACTATCCATCAAAGAAAGATGCATACGCTGTAGCACGTATGGTAAGAGACAAAGCACGATTAGATATTTCTGTTGGTAGAGTTATAGAAAACAGCACACCTACTGTAAAATGGTTTTTCGATAAAGAGTTAGAACTATCTGGCTTTTCAATCAAGACGAAAGCAAAGCACAAAACACTATATGATAATTCCATTATTCAGTTTGCTGATGTTCCATTAGATAAAATCAAAACATCAGACATTCAAAAATCTATTATTGAATTTGCTGAAAGCCATTCAAACGACCGTATTCAAAGACTTATTTCTGTATGGCGTGCGATATATCATACTGCATCAATGTTAGAATATGAAATAACTGATAAGACTATAGCATTAAAGAATGTTAAGTCTAAACTTGTTTCTATTCCAAGAAACACGTCAACAGACTTAGAAACGTTCGCTCTATTTTGTGATGAACTATTAAAGTACAATTCAAAAGATGGTGTACCATGCAAGATGTCTCAAGATGCTTGGTACATGTTACAGATAATGAGGTGGACAGGTTGCCGCACAGCAGAAGTATTAGCTCTCAATTGGGATGATTTCGATGCCGAAAACAAAACTCTATACATAAATAAAAGCGTTGGCTCTACAGGCTCTGAAACACGCCAAATAATAACAACTAAAACTACTAAGTCAATTAGATATGTACCATGTACAGATGAGCTAATAGCCATTTTAAACAGCCTTAGAG
The DNA here is from genome assembly GCA_905194705.1 of uncultured Solobacterium sp. GTDB lineage: Bacteria > Bacillota_I > Bacilli_A > Erysipelotrichales > Erysipelotrichaceae > Bulleidia. The sequence continues at coordinate 1,656 of CAJJTI010000015.1, forward strand.
CTTATTCTTCATCTTCCCCTATGATTATTGCTTCCGATGGAAAACCGTATGAAATAGACATTATAAGCAACCATATATCGCTTGTTTCAAAAAAGTGCGGTATCAAGTTTAACGCATACATGCTAAGACACCTATTCTCTACCACACTTTATCGTGAAGGTGTGAACCAAGCGGTAATTCGTGACCTTATGGGTCATGCTTCATCCACAATGACATTAGGATATGCGAACACTTCTGAAGATGACAGAAAGAAAGCTATAAATAAAATAAAAAAAGAGTTACCAGTTACGGTAACCCAAAAGGAAAAAGGTATTTAAAGCATTTTAGATGACACATAAATTATAACATCATAATTCATTTATGTTCGCAAAAATGTTCGCAAGAAAAAGAAAAACCGCATTGTTATGCGGTTTATTGATTACCTATGGGGCGATTGATGGGACTCGAACCCACGAATGCTGGAGCCACAATCCAGTGTGTTAACCAACTTCACCACAACCGCCATAAGCAAGAAATATTATATCTCAATAGTAATAACTATGCAACAAGAATTTTATAATTAAAATGTAAATATTTTCAGAAATTAAATATTGCATTTTCTGAAATTTATGTAAATAATATATCTAACAGCGATGAACAGGAAAAGTACCTAGCAAACTGTGCCTAGTGAATGAAGGATAGTGGAAACTTCATCATAAGCGTTAGCGAAAAAACACCTGGTAGCTTCGATCCGAAACTGATGGAGTAGGCCTCGACGGGAATCAGTCCGTTAACTTACTGATTGTTGATGATAGTCAAGAAAAGTGACCTAATAGGTAATGTGGGTGGCACCGCGGAGAATACAGTCCTTCGTCCCAAGTGATGATGGGCTGTTTTATATTTGGAGGTGCAATAGCATGTGTGGTATTTTAGCAACAACAGACGTAACAACAAACAAAGAATTATTCAAACAAGCATTATCTACTTTAATTGACCGTGGCCCAGATGAAGGTTGTATTCTTAGTATAAAAGATGGCATGATGGGATTTAGAAGACTTGCTATCATGGGTTTAACAGAAGAAGGAATGCAACCATTTACTTTAGATAACAGTGCTTTAATTTGTAATGGGGAAATCTATTGTTTTCGACCATTAAAAGAAAAACTCAAAGAAAAATATACATTTCATTCTGATTCAGACTGTGAAATTCTTTTACCTTTATATAAAGAATATGGTGAAAAGATGTTTGCGATGCTGGATGCAGAATATGCACTAGTTTTATATGACGCTGATACTGATTCCTGGCTTGCAGCTAGAGATCCTATTGGTATTCGACCTTTATTTTATGGATATACAGAAAATCATAAAATCGTTTTCGGTTCAACCGCTCAATCGCTTATGCTAATTGCCAAGGTTATCAAACCTTTCCCTCCTGGATGTTATTACAAAGATGGTAAGTTTATCCGTTACAGCTCAATATATCACGCCGATAAATATAATAATGACGGTTTAGAAACAGCCTGCATTAAAATTCATGACAAATTAATTGCCGGTGTCAAGAAAAGAATGGATAGCGATGCTCCTGTCGGTTATTTGTTAAGTGGTGGTTTAGATTCTTCTCTTGTTTGTGCTATTGCTCAAAAAGAATCTTCCAAGCCAATACGTACTTTTTCAATTGGAATGAATACTGATGCGATTGATTTAAAGTATGCAAAGCAGGTAGCTGATTATATCAAGAGTGATCATACAGAAATTATCATTACCAAAGAAGATGTTCTAGAAGCGATTAGAGAAGTAATTAAAGTATTAGAAACTTGGGATATTACAACTATACGAGCTTCCATTGGCATGTATTTACTATGCAAAGCAATTCATCAATCAACAGATATACATGTTTTATTTACAGGTGAAATATCTGATGAACTATTCGGTTATAAATATACAGATTTCGCTCCTGATGCTGAAAGTTTTGAATTAGAAGCCGAAAAAAGAATAAAAGAATTATATATGTATGATGTACTACGTGCCGATCGTTGTATTTCTTCTAACAGTATGGAAGGTAGAGTTCCTTTTGGTGATTTGGATTTTGTCAAATATGTTATGGCTATTAATCCTGAATTAAAGATGAATCATTATCATATGGGTAAATATTTGCTAAGACATGCTTTTGAAAAAGATCATATCTTGCCAGAAAATATTTTATTTAGAGATAAAGCCGCTTTCTCCGATGCAGTTGGTCATTCACTCGTTGATGATATTAAAGAATATGCAGAAAGCTACTATACAGATGAAGAATTTAAAGAAAAGTGTTCTAAATACTCGTATCATGCTCCATACACTAAAGAGAGTTTACTTTATAGGGAAATATTTGAATCTTTCTATCCAAATATGGATAAATTAATTGTAGATTACTGGCTTCCTAATCAAAGCTGGCCAGGATGTCAAATTAATGATCCAAGTGCCAGATATTTATCAAATTATGGAAAGTCCGGAGAATAATTATGTTAGACATCAAAATCACAAAAACTACTACCCTAAAAGAAAAGCCTAGAGATGAAAAAAGCTTAGGCTTTGGAAAAATATTTACAGATCATATGTTCGTTATGGATTATATAGAAGGTAGCGGCTGGATTAATCCTAGAATTGAACCGTATCATCCTTTTATGATTGATCCTTCTTGCAATGTACTGCATTATGCTCAAGAAGTATTTGAAGGTTTAAAAGCATATCGTACCCCAACAAATGATATTCAATTATTTAGACCACTATGTAATGCTGAACGAATGCAAGACTCATGTGATCGTTTATGTATTCCAAAAATCCCAACAGAAGATTTTCTTGAAGCTGTAACAACCCTAGTTGAACTTGAAAAAGACTGGGTTCCCCATAGTGAAGGTACCTCTTTATATATAAGACCATTTATATTTGCTTCCGCTGATGGTTTAGGAGTACACGCTTCTAATAGATATACATTCTGTATTATTCTCTCCCCAAGTGGTTCATATTTTAAAAATGGTTTATCTGCCACAAGAATTTATGTTGAAGATGATTATATTCGAGCTGCTCCAGGCTTAACTGGATTTGCTAAATGTGGTGGTAACTATGCTGCAAGCATTAAATCAGGTGAACTTGCAAATAAACTTGGCTATGATCAAGTTTTATGGTTGGATGGTATACACAAAAAATATGTTGAAGAAGTTGGTGCGATGAATATCTTCTTTAAGATTGATGGTAGATTATATACAGCTGCATGTACTGGAACTGTATTACCTGGTGTAACACGTAGAAGTATTATAGAACTTGCTAAAGAAGATGGTTATGAAGTTATCGAAGGCCCTTTAGCAATTGAAGATATTATGAAAGCAGGAAAAGAAGGAACTCTTGAAGAAGTATTTGGTACTGGTACAGCAGCAGTTGTTGCTCCAGTAAAAGAATTAAAATGGAAAGATGAAACAATATTTATTGGTGATGGAAATATTGGTTCACTAACCAAAAAGTTTTATGATACTTTAACATCTATTCAAAAAGGTCAAAGTAACAAGCATCCTGAATGGATTACTAAAGTTTGCAAAGGATAATAAACGGGTATCTTATCTAATCAAAATGGATAAGATACCCTGTTTTTATTCCATTGCGTCTAGATGAACACTTCTAACAGAAGATATTTCTTTTAAAGCAGAAAGCATTTCATCTATCGAACAACTTAAAGAAGTAATATCTAAAGAAAGTAATACATTAGCTTTTTCATGAATTGGAATAGCTTGTGAAATAGTTAAAATCGACGTACCTAAATTGGTTAAAACACGTATCACACTGGCTAAAGAACCATTTTCATTTTTTAAAATGAGCGATATAACTGCATGTCTATTTGTTTTATTATCACTTGTTTCATAGACATAATCTTTATATTTATAATATGTATTTCTCGATATACCAACTTGTGTTACAGCTTCTTTTACCGTTGAACATTCTTTATTTTCTAATAGTTTTCTCGCTTCGATTACTTTATCCAGATAATCTGGAAGTATTTTTTTATGAACAATCAAAAAATCATTTTTCATTTATTACCACCGTTCCCTTTTTGCATAAATCTACATTAACAATTTGTGCATAGTTTATTTGTTGTCTTAAGTTTTCTGATATATCTTTTTTACTGATTCCTAAAATCGTAGAACCTGAACCACTGATGACAATGATTCCATCCGTATCTTTTTTAAAATCTTTTCTTAAATCATCAAAGAAAGGGATTAACTTTTTACGATATGGTTCATGTATTTCATCTTTTTCACCATATTGTAATAGATTATTATTACCTTCTTCTAATCCTTGAATAAAGTAAAGAGAATTAGCCACATTTCTTGCAATTATGTCTCTAGGATAAGTAGCAGGTAATATCCTTCTTGCTTCTTCTGTACTCACCTCAAAAGAAGGAATAAACAATGTATATTTAAATTCAGGACTAACTTCTATTTTCTTTGTAATAAATTTATTATCTTGATGTAATGATATCGTCATGCCACCAAAGATACATGGTGCCACATTATCAGGATGACCCTCCATTAAACTGGCCAGTTGAAATATTTCATCTTTTGTCAAAGCGTTATTATGCAGTGCACTTGCACAAAATAACCCTGCTGTAATAAGAGATGCGCTTGATCCTAAACCTCTGGAACAAGGTATCTTTGTATTAAAAATAACCGAAACATAGTCATTTACACCAATAGATTCACAACCTTTATGATAAGCTTTCAAAAATAAATTATCAGGATTATCAAACTGTTCTTCAACATTTTCCAAATGATCTTTATCATTTAGTTTTACATCAAAGGTATTGAATAAATCTAAAGCAATACCAAAACAGTCAAATCCAACACCAAGGTTTGCACTTGTTGCAGGAGTCTTAATCTTCATCACTTAACTCCTCCATTCTTTTTGCAATAATTTGCATTCCATCTTTTATTTCTATGCTTCTTGTAAAACGAACTTCCATATTTTTCAATTTCTTTAAATTTGCAGGTATTTCACAAAGAGAAAGATTTGCCAATCTTTCCATCGCTTCAAATTCATCCAAGTTATTTTCTTTTTCGATAGAATTCAATACATCTTTGCTGAATTTATATGGTGAAGCTGTGGATAAAACAATGCATGGCCTTTTATCTTCTGTTTCTTTTTTATAGTTTCTCATCGCATTTAAAGCAACAGCAGTATGAGGATCAATCAATACATGTTCCTCTTCAAATAAATCATGAATTGTCTTTTTTGTATCTTTTTCACTTGTCCAGTATCCACTAAAATCTGTCTTAAGTTTTTTATAAATGTTTTCTGGTATTGTATATTCTTTTTTCTCTTTTAATTCATTCATCATTTGATTTACAAAATTGCTATCATAGTCACTTAAAATAAAAAGTAATCTTTCCAAATTAGAAGAAATTAAAATATCCATTGATGGTGAAATTGTTTGAATAAAATCTCTATGAATTGAATATGTTCCTGTATTCAAAAAGTCTGTTAAAACATGATTTGTATTCGATGCACAAATTAACTGATGCACTGGTAAGCCAATCATCTTTGCATAATACCCAGCAAGAATATCTCCAAAATTACCTGTTGGTACTACAAAGTTAATTTCATCACCACTCTTTATTTCTCCCTCATTTACTAGCTTGATATAACTTGTATAGTAATAAACAATCTGAGGAACTAGTCTACCTATATTAATGGAATTAGCAGATGAAATAGATACATTATGTAAACTATTTAATACTTCTTTGTTACTTGTGGCTTCTTTCACCATTCTTTGACAATCATCAAAATTACCTTTTACAGCAATTACTTCTACATTTTTACCAACGGAAGTAACCATTTGTTTCTTTTGAATCTCAGAAACACCGATTTCTGGATAAAATACTGTTATTGCCGTATGAGGCACATCACTGAAACCTGATATAGCTGCTTTGCCTGTATCTCCTGATGTCGCCGTTAAAATAGATATAATGTCTTTTCTATTTTCTTTTTTATATGAAGTTGTTAATAAATATGGCAATAAAGTTAAAGCAATATCCTTGAAGGCACATGTTGGCCCATGCCAAAGCTCCATCAAATACCCGTCTTTTATTTTTTTTACTGGCACGATATCTTTGGTATCAAATTTTGTATCATATGCTTTTTCAATGCATTCCTTTAATTCTTCTGATGAATAATCTTCCAAAAAAATTTCTAGAATCTTTTTAGCAACTTCTTGATATGTATCATTCAACAGTTGTTTTGGATTTAATTTTTTATCTAAAAATCTTGGTGTATATAAACCACCATCTTTTGCTAAACCTTCAATAATTGCTTCATGAGATAGAACAAATTTCTCTTTGCCACGTGTACTTTGATACTTCACCATAAAATTCTTGTCTCCTTATAAAGATACTGATAGAATAATAATATGTTTGTGTTTTAAATACAAGTGTATCTAATTCAGAAACACGGAGGATATATGCAAATTGCTTTATTAGGACATGGTGTTGTTGGAAGTGGTGTTAAAAAGATTGTTGACGAAGCTTTTTCCGACAAATCCCTGCAAATCAAAAAAATACTTGTGAAAGATTTCAGTCACTTCACAGATACAAGAATGACAATAGATATGATGGATATATTGAACGACTCTGATATTGAAACAGTGGTTGAATGTATTGGTGGTTTAGAACCAGCGCATACATACGTTAAGATGAGTTTAGAAGCACATAAAAATGTTGTAACAGCGAATAAAAAGATGTTAGCCACATATGCTTTAGAACTATTTGAACTTGCTAAGCAAAACAATGTTTCTTTGTGTTATGAAGCTTGTGTTGGCGGTGGCGTAACATGGATTCATGAATGCAATAAAATCAATCAATTTTCTTCAATTTCTTCTTTTGTTGGAATTATGAATGGCACAACAAACTACATTCTTTCTAATATGGCGAAAGAACATGTTTCTTTTGAAGATGCACTAAAAAAAGCTCAAGAAAACGGCTATGCCGAAAAAGATCCAACAGATGATATCTGCGGCTATGATGTATGTTATAAAACTTCTTTATCTGCTTATACCACTTTTAAAAAATATATATGTCCTGAAGATATACCTACATTTGGTATACAAAATATAAGTGAAGAAGATTTTAAATACGCTTCTTCTTGTAATAGAACGATTAAATTACTGGGTAAAGGACAACAAAAAAACAACCGTATTTCTGCTATTGTTATACCTTCTTTAATTTCTAATACAAAAACGATTAGTACTATCCCTGAAAATTTAAATTATTTTTCCTGTACTTCTACTTATTTAGGATCAGCTTCTTTTATTGCACAAGGAGCAGGTTCTATGCCTACAGCAGAAGCGATTGTTCAAGATTTATTAGATATTTATTATAAAAATACATTTAAAATTTCTGCTGAAAAAGTTAATAATGACTTTTCTTCTATTTATGCTAATTACTATGTACGTTTAAAAGAAAATACAATTCCTTATGAATTTATCCAGGAAAGAATAAATTCAACAACTTGTATTACGAAGAAAATTACATTACAGGACTTAATTCCTTTTATTCATAATCGTAAAGACTTATTTCTTGCGGAGGTAGATGAATGATTACAGTAGCGAAATTTGGCGGTTCTTCTGTTGCCAACTCTACACAATTCAAAAAAGTGAAAAACATAGTTACTGGTAACAGAGACATTAAATATGTAGTAACAAGTGCCTGTGGAAAAGAAAATAAAGAAGATCATAAAATCACTGATTTATTATATTTATGTGATGCTCATTTAAAATATGGCGTTTCCTACGAAGACATATTTGAACTAATTGAGCAAAAATATTACGCCATAAAAAAAGAATTACAGTTATCAATCGACTTAGAAAAAGAATTCAAAATAATCAAAGATAAAATGATAAACGGTTGTTCTATTGATTATTTAGTCAGTCGAGGAGAATATTTGACAGCATTATGTTTAGCCGAATTTCTTGATGCTACATTTATTGATGCAAAAGATGTTATTGCCTTTAAATATACAGGAGAAATAGATTTAGAAGCATCACAAAGACTATTGCAGGAACATTACATCAATAACAAGCCAGTTGTTATACCTGGATTTTATGGAGCACTACCAAATGGTACGATTAAAATCATGAGTCGTGGTGGTTCTGATATTACTGGAGCTGTTATCGCTAATGTAGTAGATGCCGACTTGTATGAAAACTGGACTGATGTTTCTGGTTTTTTAGTAGCTGATCCTCATATCATTAAAAATCCCTTACATATTCCTTGTATCAATTATAACGAATTAAGAGAGATGAGCTATATGGGTGCAAATGTTCTACATGATGATGCCGTATTCCCAGTCAAATCAAAAAACATTCCAATCAATGTTCGTAACACCAATAATCCTGAAGATCCAGGAACAATTATTCTAAATGACTGCACTGAAATGGATAAGAAGAACCCTCCTCGCTCTATTACTGGTATTACTGGCAAAAAGAATTTTACCGTGATTACGATGACCAAAAATCATTCTTCTACAGAAGTAGGATTCTTAAGAAAGATATTATCTATCTTTGAAAATTATCGTATTTCTATTGAAAGTGTACCTATTACTGTTGATACATTTTCTATTATTGTTTCTAGTAAAGCAATAGAACAAAGTTTATATGAAATTATCGCCGAAATAAAATCCCAGCTAAAACCTGATGATATTCATGTAGAAGATCATTTGGCATTAGTTGCTGTAGTTGGTAGAGCAATGAAAAAAGTACCTGGTCAATCTGGTAGACTTTTATCTGAATTTGGTCGAAATAAAATCAATATTAAAGTCATCAACCAGTCTTCTGATGAACTATCTATTGTTGTTGGTGTAGATGACAAGGACTTTGAAAAAGCGATTCACGCAATATACACAAAATTTATTATGGAGGAAGAGCAATGAAAGTAGGAATATTAGGAGCTACAGGTGCCGTAGGCAGACAAATGTTAGCTTCAATCGAAGAAAGAAATATTGAAGTAGATGAAATAAGACTTTTTGCCAGTTTAAAATCAGCTGGTAAAAAGTTTGCTTATAAAGGTACTTATATTGAAGTTGAAGAAGTAAATGATCATTCTTTTGATGGTCTAGACTATGTTCTTGGAGCTGTATCAAACAGTTTATCAAAAGAATACTATCCCCTTATTCACAAGGCGAATGCAATATATATTGATAATTCCAGTGCTTTCCGTTTAGATAAAGATGTTCCTCTAGTTGTACCAGAAATAAATGGTGAAGATGCATTAAATCATCATGGTATTATTGCTAACCCTAACTGTTCAACCATTATTTCTCTTATGGCTCTAGCACCGATTGCCAAGCTAACTAAAATCAAAGAAATTACAGCAACAACATTCCAAGCTGTTTCTGGTGCAGGCATTCAAGGCTTAAACGAATTAAGAGAAGAAATTGATGCAATAGCAAATCAAAGAGAATTTACCCCATCAGTATTTCCTGATCAGATTGCCTATAACGTTATTGCTGAAATTGGTTCATATACAGAAAATGGCTATACAACAGAAGAAATGAAAATGCAGAATGAAGGCAGAAAAATTCTTCATCTAGATGATTTGAATGTATCATGCACTTGCGTTAGGGTTCCTGTGTTTAGATCTCATTCCATTAGTTTATCAATCATTACAGATAGACAATTATCTATTGCTGAAGCGGAAGATGCAATCAGTCATTTTTCTGGTGATGTTCTTGTGAAAGACCACGTTCCAACGCCTTTAGAAACAAGCAATCAAGATAGTGTATTTGTTGGTAGAATCAGAAAATCTTTATGCAATGAAAATGGTTTATTATTATGGTGCTGTGGCGATCAAATCAGAAAAGGTGCCGCAAGTAATGCCGTACAAATCATGCAATATCTAGAAAATCATAAGGGCTAGTTATAAACTAGCCCCCTTTTCTTTATCGCCACTTGTAAAGTGATAACACTGCTATTAATCCTAATACAATTGAAGAAGTTATTGTAATATAAGGAACTGTCATAGATTTATCTCCTGTTTTTGGAGCTACTTTGTTAGTTCCTTCCACTTTAAATATAGGCGTAACAGATGGTGTAGGAGTAGATGCTGGTGTAATAATATTTACTTTCACACCAGGCACATGCTTATTCACAATTTCAAATTCATTCAAATCTTCTTCAGAAATATCTACCGTATAATCTTTCGGCTCATCTTCTTTTACTGTATATTTCACTTCTTTTCCTTTTTGATATTTCTGTACATCATCAAATAAGAATTTCATATCATCTGAAGATATTACTTTTTGGTTTCTGATTTCTACATCATTTGCATATAATCTAATTGTTACCGCACCTGGCCTTATTTTATCCTTATTGTCTTTATCATCCCATAAAATCGTACCTTTTATTTGTATCTTATCTGGTTTATCCTCAAAATTATTTTCAACCATATTTGTATGCATCATAATTCGATTTACATAGACATCGGCTTTATTCGTTATTTTTTCTCCTGCATATTCATCATTTAATTTAACTGTTAAAGATACTGTTTTCTTTTCTTCTGGCAATAAATTAAATTTCCAGATTACGATACCATTTTGATATTCTCCATTATCACTGGCACTTTCAAAAACAACTGCTTTATTTAACATATCTTTAATCGTAAATTCTTTTTCTAAAGCTGAAGGATTATGTACTTCAATTGTATAAGTTAATTTACGATTATCTCCTGCATAGATTAAGGTATTTAAAGCATCATTACCTTCTTCGTCCAAAACCTTTTTTACAGGTTCTGTAGAAGTCCAAAATTCAACCATATTCGTATCAAAAGAGATATGATCCACATCAATATGAGCTTCATTTCCATAATATGCACTATCTTTTAATGCTTTTCCTGTAATCATCAATTCATAAGAGCTTTTCGCCTCTATTTCTTTTTGAATTGTAAGTACGCCATTTTCAATCGTACATAATTCATCAGTAGAAATCACTTCAAAATCTTGTGGAAGTTTATCAGTAATCCTAAATATTTTCTTTATCGTTGAAGGATTAGTAACTGTAATTTTATATTGAATTTCTTCACCTTTATGAATAATATCTTGATCTATATTTTCATTTGCTTTATTTAGTACTTCTTTATATGGTTCTTCAGCTATATAGTTAGTTACCGTATTACTTGTAACACTGCTATGATCTACTGTTTGTTCAACTTTATTTGTTATTTCCGTGATACTGTCATCATTGATTTTCGCCTTAAATGTGAGTGCCTTTTCTTCATTAGCATTTAATACCAAATCAAACACAAGCATGTTATTTTCTATTTTTCCATTATCGCTGATTTCAAAATACTCCAAATTTTCAAGAAGAGGATCTTCTATATGAAACTCTTTTGGACTAGGTGCAATATTTTTCAGAAAAATCGAATAAACTAGTGTATCATCCATCTTAATTAATTCTGTATCAATATCTTCTCCATTAAGATTTTTCACATTTTTAACAGGTACAAATGGGGTATAAATATCTACTGTATTTGACGTAATCTCTTTACTTAGTATTTTTACTGTCGCTTTATTAGAAATACTCATATTATCTTTATTTGTTTTACCAATAAAAGAAACACTGATTTTACTATTAGCTGGTAATTTCATATTCCAAACAAGTTTATCATCTTTCTTTTCACCATTTTGATTGATAGAAACTACTTCTATTCCTTCAGGAATCTTATCTTCAATGATTATATTTACTTCTTTATCTAAAGGATTTTCGGTTTCGATTGTATAAGTTACTTCCTGCCCTTTTTGAATATATTGATTATTGATTTCTTCATCATTAAATAAAACCATCTTTTTTACTTCTGGTAATTTCTTATAGAAAACATTAATTTCTAAATCTTTTGATAATATTCCTTCTAAAAGTGTCTGATTTTCATCCCACAATATATAATCATCTAATACTGGTGATTCAACTGAATAATTTGAATCAGGATTTAAAGATTCTACATAAGAATCAAATATTTTCTCATTTGTGTCTTTATCTAAATAATGAATCGTTAAATTCACAACATTTTTCCATGTTATACGAGCTCTTCCATTACCTGAATTCACACCTATTTCTGAGTGACCGTTTTGTACATTACCTAAATATCCAGTTCCGCCACCTGCACCATAGTCATTTTTATCCACATAGACTTTACCTCCAGCCCAGCCTCCTCCAGCTCCAGCTCCATCATCTGTCGTTTTTCTGCTTTGACCAGAACCAAAACCAGCTGCACCACCTTTACTTCTACCACTACTGTCCGCATTAGCTGTTAAGCCACCACCGTGACCTCCAGTACTGAAGTAGCCGCCACCGCCACCTCCTCCAGCAACGATTAATACATCTTGACGATTATTAGAATATCTTGATAATTCTCCTAAATTTGTTCTAGCGATATGTGTAGCACCACCGCCACCACCTGAGGAAAGATCACCACCTGCATCACCACCGCCATTATAGCCACCACCACTATTATTAAAGGCAAAAGATTCTCCCTCACCGCCAGCAGCGATATATAGCTTATCACCTTTATTTAATATCACTTCGCCATAGGAATAACCACCTCGTCCACCATTCATAATTCTTCCACCAGCAGCTTCATGTTGTCTGTCTTTTCCACCTGAAGCACCCCAAACTTCTAATTTATAAGTTGTAGAACATGGCGCAACAAATTCTTCCACTTGGCCTTTATAATAGAAATCTTTTGATATCTCATCGGTTGTTTCTTCACCTAATAACATAATTTCTTCTTCACATATTTCTATTTCATCCACATGAATAAAGAAAAATAAAGAATTTGGTTTTGCTTTAAATATTATTTCACCTTCATTTTGAGTAAATAATATCTGCTCTGTCATTTTGTTATCTACATCTAAAATATGAAATAACATCATTTGTTCATCATCTGGTAATCCTTTTACTATAAATGTATATTCTGTATCCTTATCAAATTTCTCATCTAATTGTAATGAAAAACCTTTATATATTTCGCCAAGTCTTTCTCTTTCATTCAAAATAACACCTATAGTATCTCGATATAATTTTTCTTGAGAAATATCTGTTTTTAGGGTAGTAACACTAATTTCATTTCCAGTTTCATTTTTCAAAATAACTTCAACATTATTTTCTATTTCTTCAGCAGTTGTAATAAATAAACTAATAAAAAATAATGGTATGCATAAAAATAATGACAATAATTTTTTCATTTTCTTTCCTTTCTTTTTTTACTCTTTACCTGCTAATTCCTGTTTTTGAAGAAGATATTGAAAAACTAAAGAATCTTTAACAAGTTTCGCTTCTTCATTTGCGTCATAAGTTGAACTCGAAGTAATCAGCTTTACCTGACCTAATGAGTCTGCTAATGTAAGTAAACTGATATCTTCTTCATTAACCGCAAGAATTGCTAAATATGGTGTACCAGAACTATCTTTATTCTCTATCTCCATTCCTCGATGATCTTGTATAGATATTATTCGTGCATTTTGAATTAAACATCCTGTTACTGGTACATCATCTTTTGAAATAAATGCATAATGAATATCAACTCTTTGTCCTTTTTTCAGTAATCCGCCAAGCGAAGCTAAATCAACATTCATTGAATAGGCAGCTTGTCCTTTTCTAAGCTCAGTAAATGGATAATCTGGTAAATCTTCTTCATTAAATAACATTGATTTATAAAAGGGAGAACCCGCAGGAATCATCCCTTGTATTTCTGTATATTTACCAAGAATATCCTCTTTTGTTGTATAGGTATAGTCTTGTAAATAAGCAGAAGGTACATGTATCTCTACTAAATCACTTTCACTAATTCTTGTTCTAGGCATAATGTCTTTTGCGGCAACATAGGTCTCTACTAATTGAACTTGAGCATTTAACTGAACATGAAACCCTACAGCTAAAACAAGTAAAATTGCCGAAGAAGATATGATAATAAATAAACATTTTGTTAATACTGTCTGTTTCATAAAATTCCGCTAATTCTCTACATCAAAGATAGTTTTGACAAAGACGTCTTTTTCTAATTTGAAAATCAAGAAAGCGTTTAAGTGGTATTTTTGTTGTTAAGCAAATACTTTTTATCGCATTTTTTATATTTTCACTTCTTAGAAACAGCAAATAATTATTTATTCTTTCTTCTTGAAGCGATTCATAAAATGATAAAAACACTTGATACTCATCTTGATTTTCCATCCCATATTCTTTTCGCATATTTTTTATCCTCCTATATTTGTTATTAGATAAAAAATTCAAATTCCCCAAAAAAAGTGCAAAAAAAAATATGGAATTTCACATCCCATATCTTTTCATTCTTTTTTACTTATTTTTAGTTTCTTATGTCAACTATCTTCCAGCCGGCATTTTCTAGTTTTTCTTTCATTTCTGGGCACTTTTCTTCAGTAATAACAACTACTTCAATACCACGTTCACTATGATATACAGCTAAACGTAATAAATTAATATTATTTTGAGCAAAAATTGTGCCAATCTTAGACAAGATACCATAAGCATCTTCTGTAATGAGAATTGAGAAACGAGTTCCTTTTACTGGATATCCTAGTAAATCCATAAATGCAGTGAAAATATCATTTTCTGTAATAATACCAACAATCTTGTAGTTTTCATCTACTACTGGTAATACATTAATTGAATGTTCACGCATTTTGGCAGCAGCTTCTTCTACTAAAACATCAGGTGTAATAGTAATGACTTTCGTAATCATAATGTCTTTTACCTGAGTTTTAGATAACAGATAATTTAGTTCATAAATTGATAGCGAAGTGCGATTACTGCCCGAATTTTCTGAAATTAGTCCTTCTGTAACTAAGCCAATTAACTTTCCATTTCCATCAATTACTGGTAGTCTATGGAATCCATGCTGGTCCATGATTTCTAATGATTTAGAAATAGAAGTATCACTTGTAATACAGTAAGGATTTTTTGTCATATGATCTTTAACATACATATTGCTTATCCTCCTAGATATGCTTTTTGAACACGAGCATCATTTGATAATTCTGCTCCTGTACCTTCTAATGTTATTTTACCAGTTTCTAGAACATATGCTCGATTTGCTATAGCAAGTGCCATTTTTGCATTTTGTTCTACCAAGAAAATAGTCGTACCCTTTTTATTGATTTCTTCAATAATATGAAAGATTTCTTTTACAAGTAATGGTGATAAACCCATTGACGGCTCATCGAGCAGCATAATTTTAGGTTTTGCCATTAAAGCTCTTCCCATCGCTAACATTTGTTGTTCACCACCAGATAAAGTACCTGCAAGCTGTTTACGACGTTCATTCAACCTTGGAAACCATTCATAAACTTCTTCTAAATCTTTCTGAATTTCTTCTTTATCTTTACGTGTATAAGCACCTAACAATAAATTATCTTCAACTGATTGCTGAGTAAATACTCTTCTTCTTTCTGGCACTTGTGCTAAACCAAGAGAAACAATTTTATGAGCAGGTACTTTTGTAAGTTCTACTCCATCTAATGTGATAGAACCTGAAACTGGTTTTAATAAACCTGATATTGTTTGCATTGTTGTCGTTTTACCCGCTCCATTTGCACCAATTAAAGTAACAATTTCACCATCATTTACTTCAAATGACAAACCTTTAATTGCTTCAATCATGCCATAACTCACAACAAGATTTTCTACTTTTAACATAATTTATTCTCCAAGATATGCTTTAACTACCTGTGGATTATTTTGAATCTCACTTGGTGTTCCACTAGCTAACATCATTCCATAGTTCAATACTGTAATTCTTTCACAAATTCCCATTACAAGTTTCATATCATGTTCAATTAACAAAATAGATATATTGAAATGATCTCTTATAAAACGAATTGTATTCATAAGTTCCTCTGTTTCTTGAGGATTCATACCGGCAGCTGGTTCATCAAGTAATAATAGTTTTGGACTAGTCGCAAGAGCTCTTGCTATTTCTAATCTTCTTTGAGCACCATATGGTAAATTACCTGCTTTTAAATCAGCTACATCATCTAATGAAAAGATCTTTAATAATTCCATTGCTTTTCCATCAGCTTCTTTTTCTTGTTTCTTAAAGGATGACGTTCTAAAAATTGCGGATAATGTTGAATAAGTAATAGCATTATGCATACCTAACTTTACATTATCAATAACACTCATGTTTGTAAATAAACGAATATTTTGGAAAGTTCTAGCAATACCTGCTTTATTCACTTCTACTGTATCCATTTTTTCAGTACTAACACCAGCCAGTTTAATTTCACCGCGACTTGGTTGATATACCTTTGTTAACATATTGAATACTGTTGTTTTACCAGCACCATTAGGACCGATTAAACCAACAATTTCATTTGGATAAACCGTTAGATTCAAATTATTAACAGCAGTCAAGCCACCAAAATCAATACCTAATTCTTTCACTTCGAGGATTGGAGTATTTTGTGTACTCATTGTAATTGCTCTCCTTTCTGTGTATTTTTATGCAATTTATTTTTTATTCTGTCTTTTATCTTATTAAAGAAATTAGCACAATTCGCATTATTTCTAATTAACATAATGCCAATTAATACAACGGAATAAATAATCATTCTGTAATCTTTAACAGCACGTAACAATTCAGGTAGTAATACAAGAATAACAGTCGCAATAATTGTTCCATTGATACTGCCTAGTCCTCCAAGAACAACATATACAAGGATTAAAATAGATAAATTAAAATCAAATTTTGCTGGAACTAATGTTGAATAATTAAGAGCATACAATGCTCCAGCTGCTCCTGCTAAACTTGCTGAAACAACAAATCCAAGCATCTTTGTACTTGTTACATCAACTCCAACACTTTCTGCAGCAATACGATTATCACGAGTTGCCATAATCGCTCTACCTTTTTTACTGTAAATTAAGTTATAGATAATAACTAATGAAACTAATATCAAAATAATACCTGCTGTAAAAGTAGAAATTCTTGCTGTACCTGTTGCTCCCATTGGCCCACTTAGTAACATTTTCCCGCCAGGATTCAATGATATTTTCTTAGTCACAAAACTAAAATGGAAACCTGCATCGTCAAAACCAAGATACATATTGTTAATTAAACTTTTAATAATTTGACCAAAAGCTAAAGTAACAATCGCCAAATAGTCACCCTGAAGTTTTAATACCGGAATACCAATAATAAAGCCAAATAATCCTGCAACAATTGCACCGACAACAATTGCAATAAATAATCTTAAAATAGCAGAAGGAATACTACTTGCTAAATAACCAGATACACATACTGCTGTAAAAGCACCAACGCTCATAAATCCAGCCTGACCTAGATTCAATTCACCCGAAATACCAACATTTAAATTTAAGCCTAAAGCCGCAACGATATAACACGTAACCGGGACAAGTAAACTTTGAAATAAACTAGATAAATTTCCTGTATTTAACATTATTTCAATAACGATATAACCTGCTAAAACAAGAATAAATGAAGCAGTACGACTCCTATGTTTTTGATCAAACGCTGCACTAAACAAATTTTTCATACACTACCTCCTATACCTTTTCACTTGTCTTATGTCCTAATAAACCAGCAGGTTTAATTAATAAAATGACAATTAAGACCCCAAAAACAATCGCATCGGATAATTGTGTAGAAATATACGCTTTTGATAGTGTTTCAATAATACCTAACATTAATCCCCCAACAAGAGCTCCTGGAATTGAACCAATACCACCAAATACCGCTGCAGTAAACGCTTTAATACCAGGCATAGAGCCAAGTGTTGGATAAACAGAAGGATAAGTTAAGCAAAGTAAGATTGCAGCAATTGCTGCTAAACCAGAGCCAATCGCAAAGGTAATGGATATTGTTGTATCGACATTAATACCCATAAGTTCTGCAGCACCTTTATCTTCAGAACATGCACGCATTGCTTTACCTATTTTTGTTTTATTAATAAATAATGTCAAACAAACCATAACAACAATACAAGTTAAAATAGTAATTATTGTTAAATAAGAAATAGATAATTTCCCAGAAAATAATTTTAAAGCGTTATTACCAAGTACTGAAGGAAATACCTTTGTAGCACTAGACCATAATAATTGTGCTGTATTTTGTAAAAAATAACTCACACCAATAGCCGTAATTAATACTGATAAGCTTGAAGCCTGTCGAAGTGGTTTATATGCTAATCTTTCTATCACCACACCTAAAACTGTACAAACTGCTATTGAAACCAAAACCACAACTGGAAATGGAAGATGAAAATATGAAAGTGCAAAAAAAGCAACATATGCACCAATCATAATAATATCCCCATGGGCAAAGTTAAGCATTTTTGCAATGCCGTACACCATGGTGTAACCGAGCGCGATTATGGCGTAAACGCTGCCGAGACTTATTCCGTTTATTAAATTGGAAATAAAAGTCATTGTTTACACCTCAAACATTAAACGTCTTTATTAAACAGGAAAAGGGGGTTGAGCTTCAACCCCGCTTTTCTTATTGAGTTTTATATGAATTATTTATCCATACCTTCGTATGCGCCGTTTTTGATAACCATACCCTTAGGAGACTTGGAAACCTCACCGGTGGTTTTCCATGTCATACCCGTGCCGGTAAGACCGTCAAACTTAAAGGAAGAATCGGTGAACTGTGCGGTCAAAGCCTCGCATATATCGGCCGCCTTATCGCTTGCCTTTACACCCTTTGCCTT
>CAJJTI010000016.1 GCA_905194705.1 uncultured Solobacterium sp.
CTAAAGGATGTGTTACATTTAATGTTTGACCACCATGATTTTCAAAACCAACAATTTTAAATGTTTCGTTATTTATGGTTGCTTCTACAACGATATTACCAATACATCTATGATCTCTGTCAGTACTTTCTGTGTAGTAATCAAATATGCCTAAACCATCAATTTCATTTCCATCCTGGTCTAAATAATATTTTCCAAAAAGCTGATATCCACCACATATCAATAAAAATGTTGTTGAATGATTTAATGCATTCACGATACTGTCTTTTCTTTTTAATAAATCTTCAAAGATAAGATTTTGTTCATAGTCTGCTCCACCGCCTAAAAAGAATAAATCATAGTCATTTATATCTACTTCTTCATTTAAAGAACAGGTTTTAACTGTAACATTGATATTTCTTTTTAGAGCACGTGTTTTAAGAACCTGGATATTCCCTTTATCTCCATATAGATCCATCAAATCGTTATACATCCATAATATCTTCAGATCCATATTATTTTTCCTCTTTTCTTAAAATAGCACGTGTTGCATGAAGTGCAGTATAAGTACACATGATATAACTGTTCATATTCGCTTCATTTAGATAATGTACCGCTTTGACACTATCTTCTATTACTTTGATTTTGTCTTCTAAACCTTCATATTTTAAGCGAAGTGCCATGTCATAAGCTCTTAATCCACTGCATACAATTTCTCTGATATTCTTTTGATTTAATCTTTCAAAATGTGCATCCCAGATCCAGGAAATATCATGACCATCTTGATCATTGTCATTTAAGAAAATACATATCATCTTATCTTCTTCATGACTGTTAATTTCTTTCATAACTTCATTTGCACCTGTTGGGTTTTTAATTAAATTGATAATACAAGGTTTATTCAGATTGAACTCTTCATTTCTTCCTTCTTTTAAAGAATATGTACGGAATACTTTATCAGCATTACTTAAATCCAAATTAAGTGATTTCATGACACATAAAACACTGGCACAATTATAAATTGCATATAACGCATTGATAAATGAATGGAATTCCGTGTTATTTACAATAAAAGTTCCCTTTTCTTTATCAACTTTTTCAACAAATATATCAGGCGCAATTTCTCCATAATGGTCTTTTGGACAGTTGAATCTACCAATATGAGAATATTGATAATAGTCATAATGCAGTCTGTTTCCACATCTTGGACAGAATTTACCTTCGCTTGCTTCATTTGTTTCTAGTAAACTTTCCTCATTTTTACCAACTGAGAAAAGTAAAGTTTTAGCCTTTTCAGCATTATCTTTTAATCTTAAAACATTTGGATCATCGCCATTTAAAATAAGCGTACCCGTAAAATCTTTTGTAACTGCCATAATTTTACGAATAATTGTTTCCATTTCCCCTGCTCTATCTAACTGATCACGGAAAAAGTTTGTAACAACAAGATGAGAAGGATGTAAATGATCAAACTGTCTATATAATGTTAATTCATCCACTTCAATAACCACAGCATCAGCGTGGATAACATAATTTGCATCAGCGTTAGTCGCAAGTAAAGTAGCAATACCCACATTTAAATTATCTCCACGATGATTATTGATTACTTTTAATCCAGAAGCTCTTAAACTCTCTGCAATAAGGTTACTCGTTGTCGTTTTACCATTAGTACCGGTAACTAAAATCACAATTTCAGGCATCTTAAAACGCTTGATAAAATCTTTATCAAGTTTTAGAGCTATACTTCCTGGTAATGATCCACCTCTACCAAAAAGAGATAACAGCTTATGAGTACCTTTCACTATTCCTAATTTTAAATCCATATCTTTCACCTATATTTTTGGTTTATAGAATTGTCTACCTTCTAAAGCAAATAATTTAGCTGTCCATTCACCTGGTTTAACTTGTGATAGAGCTTGGTTTAATGTATTCATTCTCGCATCAAGATTATCAATATAACTTAATACTTCTGCTTCTTTAATTTCTGGTAATACAGGAGAACCAAATTCCATTTTTCCATGGTGACTTAAAATCATATGTCTTAAAAGTAATGTTTCTTCGGCATTTTCTAAATGACATCTTTTAGAAGCTTCCATTAACCATCCATGACATATACTGATATGACCAATTAACTTTCCTTCTGTACTGTATTCTCCTGAAATTAGACCGCCAAGTTCACATGTTTTACCCATATCATGTACGAGTACTCCAGAAAGAAGTAAATCATAGTTTAATGTCGGGTATAAAGAACAGATTGCTTTAGCAGTTTTTGCCATACCTAAAGTATGTTCTGCTAATCCCCCTACATATCCATGATGAATTTTACTTGCGGCAGGATACACAAAAAATCTTTTATCGACTTTTTTGAACATTTCAATAACTAAAGTTTTTAAGTTCGTATTTTGAATAGAAAGAATTAAATCCTTGATTTCATTTCTTAAAACTGTTTCTGAGTAAGAGCTTGTTTGTAAATACTCACTCATATCTAAAGTATTTTGATCTAAAGAAACTAAACTATTTACTCTTAACTGCAACGCATGATTATAAAGAAGAACTTCACAATTTACATTTACTACATTACCTACAACTGCAGCTTCTTCATCTGTTGTTTTAACATCCCATAGTTTAGCATCAATTGAGCCAGAGCTGTCTTGTAAAACAAGATTTAAATAAGGAGAACCTTTCTGAGTTGTTCCTTTTGTACAACTTTTAATCATTAAAGGAATAGAATATTTTTCTTTTTCCTTAAAATCTATAATCTTAGTCATTATCCCACTCCATTTCATCTAAAATTGCATAAATATCTGAACATTCATATCCTTTAGCAGCACAATAACGATAAATCGTATTTCTTAATTCACTGCCAGAATATTTCTTTTCGTATCTTTTTCTCGCTTTTTGTGCACACTTTCGACAGTTATCTAATTGTTTTAGTTCATCACCTGCAAAATCCAAATCCTGCACAACTGCTTCAACAATATCACTCTTGTAGCCACGAAGTAATAACTTGTTTTTAATCTTTTCTTTCTTCATGCGTACTGACTCATCACGAATTGTACCTTGAAGTTTTTCTGCATATGCCTTTGCATGTACTAGTTCTTCGTTAGGAAAAGTGTTTAATACATCTTGAATTAATTCAACAGGTATACCATTTTTCTTTAATTTACGAATAATTCTTTCTTCTCCAAATAAAGCATAATGCATTGAGTTAACAATAGTTTCACAATATCTTCTATCATTGATATATCCTTTTTTCTCAAGATTTTCGATAATATCATTGATTACTTCAATATCAAGTTTGAAATTCTTTGTTAACCAGTCATACATTTCTTTACGTGTACGATCTTTTACAGCCAGCTTTCTTACACAAGAATCATAGGCATTTAATCTTTCTTCTCTGCTCTTTAAAGCTTTAATTGTTGATTCTGTAATCTTGCCACCTTTTCTTAAGCCAAAATTACAATAATCATCCAAAGAAATTGTCATCTTACTTTCTTCTTTAGAGCAGGTACGAACAATAATTTGAACACTGTCATCTTTTACGATAATATCATCAATAACAGAAATACTCTTATATACTTCAATTGCATAATGATAAACTTCTATTACTCTTTCATAGAAAACCTCAGAACTGTATGGATGAACAACCTCTAAACATTTTTCTTTAATCTCTTCTAATTTATCATTAGATAATGTTTTAAATTTTAATAAAGCATCTTTTAAAGATTCAGCATCTTCAAAATACCAGCCTGTTTCTTCTTCAATAATCAAGTCACTTAATACTTCATCTTTTCTTGCAAATAGTGGAATACCACTTGATAAAGCTTCAATAAAAGTCATTCCTTGTGTTTCAGATAAACTTGCTGAAACAAACGCATCACTTGCTCGATAATAGTCAGCTATTTCTTTACTGTCTCTAGGACCCGCAAAAAATACCGTATCCTCTATACCATTATCCTTAGCATACTTCTGTAATTTTTCTAAATCCGGTCCACCACCAACAATTAATAGTTTTATATCTCTACATTCTTCATGCAATTTCAAGAAGCCGTCAATAACAATATCTAAAGCTTTTTCTTCCGCAATACGGCCAACATAAACAATTATTTTATCTTGTTTTGTAAAGCCAAATTCATCATGTATTTTTTTTGTTTTTTCTTCACTAGTATTTAATGGGGAAAATTTATCTAAAGGTAAACCTGTAGGAACAACAAAAATATCAGAACGTACATTATATCTTTCTAATAGATCTTTCGTTTTTTTACTTGGAGCGATAACTGCTTGAGAAGTATCACCATACATTTTTGATAAATGAGCAACAGCTTTTTTGGCCACAGAATCAACTTTATCAGAGTTAATAAAGTTAACATAATGTGTATAGTCTTCATAAGTTGTGTGATAGGTACTGACAAGAGGAATGTTATACTGGTTTGCACACATTCTCGCAAGTATTCCTACGCCAAATTCAGTCTGTGCATGAATCATATCTAAATGTAGTGCTTTTACCTCATTCATCGCTCTTAAGTGTATTGGGGAAGTCATAACATAGCCATATAAAAACTTTAATTCAATTCCTGCAAGATAATAAATCTTATGATCTTCACTCCACTCGGAAGTACCAATTTTTTTAGGACAGAAAACATATACTTCATGACCATGTTTTTCTAATTCATCACGCAATATTCTTGTACTATTAGCAACACCATTTATTTGTGGTGGATATGTATCCGAAAATAATCCTATTCTCATGTTTAACTCTCCTCTTTGATTGGTATATCTTTTCTTGTCTTAGCATATAAGAAAACAAGACCTCCAATCACTAACATCATATAATATGTAGCAAATCTCCATATAATCATAATTGAACTTGCATAAGCTTTACCAAATATTGTAGAAAACATCAATAAGAATGAAGCTTCTGTTCCTCCAGAACTTCCAGGAGATGGAATAAATGCATTCACTAATGAAACAAATGAACTTAAGGCAATAATATTAATTAATATATCAAAATTAACCGGTAATCTTAAAGCTAACGCAATGAAAAATGGAACCGAATAATATAAAAGTAAACGAACAACATTCAATAGTACAACTTTTGGTATCATTTCTTTATGTTCTTTTATAATCTTTACTTCGCCTTCAAAACGGTTAAGTTGCTTTTTTAAACTTTCTGTTGCTTTTACAGGATCTTTTACAAGTTTCATTTTCACGCCAATTTCAATACCTTTTGTAGCAATCCATGTATAAAACTTTGGAAAGCTGACTAATACCCATAAGCCTAAAATAACGGCAGCATTTACAACAAAGGCAAAAGCGACAATAATAAAGAACGAAGAATATTTACTGTAAAATAATGGAAGTTTTAATAGCACCAGAATAAATACTGATACAACCATTGTTGTCTGGTAAATAATAAAGTCCATCCAGAGAACACTGGCACTGCTTGAAATTGGTACACCCTGTTTACGAAATATAAATACCTGAACAAACTGACCGCCGCTGGCACTTGGGGTAATGTTGTTAAAGAAACTTCCAACAAAGGCATTGATAATTCCATAGCGATATTTATATTCAGGATTGCTTAATTTACATTCTATCGTTAAGGCAATACCTACCATGATACGACTTAAAAGTACAACAAGAATCACCACAAAAAACCAGAAGTGATTGGCACTTTGTATTACAGCAATAATATCAATAGGGTTGTTTTTGAATGTCAGCCATATAACAAGAACTGCTATTGTTACAATTAATACGATATTAAAAACATAGTTATTTAATAATTTACTTATTTTTTGCATATGCATAATTATACTATCGATGAAAAATGCACTCAACTGTTTCAATATTACAGTTTCCTTAACTTTTGAAAAAAGCTGTCTCTAAACACTTAGAAACAGCTAAATACTTAATCTTCTTTATTTTCGTCCTGACGATGGATTTCAGCAATAATATCATCAATATGACGACCGCGTTCCATTGCTTTATCAATCTCAAAACGAAGATCTGGAGTACGTCTAATATCAAGTCTTTGACTTAATTCTGTACGAATAAAGCCTTTAGCACGATTTAATGCTTTTAGACCTGCTTCATTACGTGCATCTTTTCCTAAGAAAGAACAATATACTGTCGCATAACTATGATCATTAGAAATACGAACATCAGTAATTGTAACAAAACCTACGTTAGGATCTTTCAATGAGAACTGAATAATATCTGTAATATCTTTACGGATAATACCTTCAAGTCTTTTCACTTTTACACTTGTCATATTAAACCTCTGCAGGTACTTCTTTTTCTTGATATGCTTCAATCATATCGCCTACCTTGATATCGTTATAGTTTTCAATTGTAATACCGCATTCAAAGCCAACTGTAACTTCTTTTGCGTCATCCTTGAATCTCTTTAATGAACCAAGTTTACCAGTATAGATGACTACACCATCACGAACTAAACGAATACCACAATGGTTAACAAGTTTACCATCTGTAACCATACATCCACCGATTGTACCAATCTTGGATACTTTATATGTTTCACGGATTTCAGCTTGTCCAATAACAACTTCTGTATATACAGGAGCAAGCATACCCTTCATGGCATTTTCCATTTCTTCTGTAGCCTTATAGATAATGTCATGTAGACGTATAGATACACCAGCTTCTTCAGCCTTACGACGAATTGTTGCATCAGGTCGAACATTAAAGCCGATAATCATCGCTTTAGAAGCATCAGCTAACATAATATCTGATTCTGTAATTGCACCTGCTGTAGCATGAATAACATTAACTTTAACACCCTTAACATCAAGTTTTTCCATTGAAGACTTAACAGCTTCAGCACTACCTTGTACATCAGCTTTAATAATAATTGGAATTTCTTGAATTTCACCTGCTTCAATTTCACGTGACAAGTCTTCTAAACTCATGGCACTTGTCTTGTTACGTTGAAGTTCAATCTTCTTGCGCATTCTTCTATCAGCTACTGCTCTAGCTTCTTTTTCGTTATTAAATGCTTTAAATAAGTCACCTGCTTCAGGAACATCATTTAAACCAATGATTTCAATAGGTGTACTAGGTCCAGCTACCTTTAATTCTTTGCCATCTTCATCCGTCATTCTACGAACTTTACCAAAGCACGTTCCAACGACAATTGGTTCACCTTGTTTTAAAGTACCATTTTGTACAAGTAATGTAGCAACTGGTCCTCTACCCTTATCAAGTTTTGCTTCAATAACAGTACCTGTAGCTAGACGGTTAGGATTTGCTTTAAGTTCCTGCATATCTGCAACAGTAAGAATTGTCTCAAGTAATTCTTGAATACCGTCACCTTTTTTCGCAGATGTGTTAACGAAAATATTATCGCCACCCCATTCTTCAGGCATGATACCATGTTCTGCAAGTTCACTCTTTACTCTTTCAGGATTTGCAGTAGGCTTATCAATCTTGTTTACAGCAATAATAATTGGAACATTCGCTGCTTTAGCGTGGTCAATAGCTTCTTCTGTTTGAGGCATTACACCATCATCAGCCGCAACAACAATAATTGCCATATCAGTAACTTTAGCTCCTCTAGCACGCATTGCCGTAAATGCTTCGTGACCTGGAGTATCTAAGAATGTTACTTTTCTTCCATTTACTTTAATCTGGTAAGCACCGATGGCTTGTGTAATACCACCAGCTTCACCTTCAACTACCTTTGTTTTTCTAATTGAGTCAAGAAGTGTTGTTTTACCATGGTCAACGTGTCCCATGATAGTAACAACAGGAGGTCTTTCACATAAGTCTTCAGGATTATCTGGTACTTCATCTTCAAGACTGTCCTCATCTTTTTGCTCAACTTTAGTTGGTTCTATATCGTAAGAAATACAAACAGTTTCAACCATGTCATCATCTAGGGCACTGTTGATTGTTACCATCTTGCCTTCTAAGAATAAGACTTTGATAATATCACTGGCTTGACGATTTATTTTTTTAGCAAGTTGACCTACAGTAATACCTTCACTGTAAGTAATTGCTTTTACTTCAGGTTCTTTGTTTCTTGTATCTTTAGAAAACTTGTTTGGACCATTTTTTCCACGGTTATTATTTTTTTTGTTTGTTTTTTGATTTGAATTATTTTTTGGCATATATACCCTTCCTTCCTTTCTTCATTTATGTTGGTTCCTTTGAACCGCAATCTATTTTTTTATCCCTTCTTTCTTCATATATTTCTTTTTTATTTAATATAGGATTTTATCGTATCGTAGAATTCATCAGGAATTTTAACTTCTAAAGATCTTTCCAGAGCTTTATTCTTTTTTGCTGTATCAACTGCAGAAATATCTTTTTTAAGATACGCACCTCTGCCATTTGCTTTACCAGTTGTATCTACTTCAAGATTACCTTCTGGTGTACGTACAATACGTAGTAATTCTTTTTTAGGAAGTTGCTCACCTGTTGCAACACATCTACGCATTGGTATTTTTTTAGGCATTAGTTGTTATCCTCGTCATTATAATAATCTTCATATTCATCATAATCGATATCATATTGACTTTCTTCTTCTAACATTTCCTGACGTTCAATTTCTTCTAATTCTTCATCTGTATAAACAGGTTTTACATTTGATGTATCAAGATCCTTACGTAATTGGTTTGCAAGATCTTTGTTACGAACTTTGATATCTTCGTCATCACTCTTACGCTTTTTACGTTTTGGTTTTTCTTGTTTTGGTTTAGATGTATTTGCAAATTTTTCAAATGCTGAAACGTAATCGTTCTTTTGTGCAATTGCTTCTAAATCTGCTTTTTTGCGTTTTGGTTTAGCTTCTTCAGCTGTCTTTTCTTCGGTAACTGTTTCTTCCATATCTTCTGGTTCTTCTTGAACTTGTTCTTCTACTTCTTCAACTTTTTCTATAGGAGCTGCTACAACTTCTTCTGCAGCTAATGTTTCAGTGCTATCATCGGGATCTTCTTCAGCAAATGCCATTTCTGTACGAATCTTGTCTTTTACAACTTCCTTCATTTCTTCTGGCATTAAATCTTCAGGTTCTTCACTAGCTTCTTCACTTCTATTTTTGATTAATTCAGCAACAGCAGCTTGTCTCTTTTCTTCATCAGCTTTAGCTTCAGCAAGTTTTCTTTCTTCTCTTTTTCTAGCTAGTTCTTTTTCATATTCAGCATGTTGTTCAGCAGCTCTTGCGATTAATTCATCGTAATCTTTACCCATTTCTTCGATTTCACCACGAGTCTTGATATCAATTTTCTTATCGCATAATTTAACAGCTAAACGAGCATTCTTACCTTTACGTCCAATAGCTAAACTTAATTGATCATCGTTAACAATAACAAGTAATCCTTTACCTTCATCATCTGGTAATACTGCTTCAATAGCAGCAGGTGCCAAAGCATTTTTTACAAGTTGTGTAATATCTTCACTCCATAAGAAGATATCAATCTTTTCACCATGTAATTCTTCAATGATTTCTTGTACACGGCCACCTCTTTGTCCAATACATGCACCAATTGGATCAATTTCTTCATTGTGGCTTACTACTGCCATTTTAGTTCTTTCACCAGCATCACGGGCAATTGCTTTAATTTCAACTACACCTTGATAGATTTCAGGAACTTCTTTTTCAAATAAACGTTTCACTAACATTTCCGAAGAACGGCTTACAAGAACTTGTGGTCCTTTAGATTCTTTATTTACTTCTGTAATAACTACTCTTAATTTTTGGCCTTCTGTTAGTCTTTCATTAGGAATTTGATTTGATTTTGGCATCATTGCGACTGTTTTACCTAAATTTACTAAAACAAACTTGTCTTTTACTGATTCAACAATACCAAGAACCATTTCATTTAACTGGTTGATATATTCATTATATACTGATACTTTCTCAGCTTCACGTATCTTTTGACGAATAACGTTACGGGCAAGAGTTGCGGCCGCTCTACTCATTGTTGAAATTTCCACTTCACGTCTGACTGTATCACCAATTTGTGCATCCGGATTAATTTCACGAGCATCTTCTAAAGACATCTGTAATTCATCATCTTCGATATCATCTTCATTTGTAACTGTATACAATTGATAAATGTCGATTGTTCCTCTTCTCTCATTGATTTCTGTTTCTACAGAGATATCACTAAGTTCAGCATCTTTTTTGTAAGCTTTTGACATAGCTTCTTTAAGTGCTTCAAGTACAACTTCTTCAGGAACACGACGTTCATCTTCGATTGCATTTAAAGCTTTTATTAAATCCTTATACTTTAGTTTCATTTCCTTTTCTCCTTAAAACTTAACAGCAAGACGAATAAATGCTATGTCATCTGCTGTAAACTCCATTACTTTCGTTGCCTGTTTTGCACGGTAACTTAATTTCATTCCTTCATCAGAATATGAGACAATTGTGCCTGTCACTTCATTTAATTTGTTGATAGGATTTTTGAATTTGATAAACACATAAGGTTCTGTCATTGTCTCTAATTCATGAAGGTCATGAATTTCTCTTTCAGCACCAGGGCTGCATACTTCTAATGTATATGCTTCACTAAGTGAATTATCTTGATCTAATACTTCTGAAATCTTTTCACTTGCAAGAGCACATGTATCTAAATCCATTGTGCCATCCTCTTTCGTAATCGCTACTTCAAGAGTACGGTTCTTCCCTGTTCCTGTCCACTTTAATTCATAAAGCTTCACATTGCATGAACTTAATACAGGAACGATCATTTCTTTTAAACGTTCAATTTGTTCCATATCCCTCCATAAATGAAGGAGTGCTTTCGCACTCCTTCTTGAACACCATCAATATAGCATAAAATCACGTATTTGAGAACATTTTTTGACTATTTCTCTTTATAAATCAACTTTCCCATAGATAATAATGTTCTTTGAGGAATTTCAAACATATATTCACCCAGTAAACATAGCATCACAACAAAAAATAAATGTCTATCTGGAAAGATTGAATCTAGAATCTGTCCAATAATTCCATAGATAATAAAATCACTGACTACTAGTACTTTTAATAATTGGTTTGTCTCTTCAGTGCGTACTAAAACCTTATGGCAATATGGACATTCAAGTTTCTCATTTTTACCAAAGGGATTCGTGTATAAAATTTTATTACAATAAGGACATGGTATTTTCATAACTAAAATAAAGAGATTTGGTTGCTTTCCTGCATACCTTCAAGGCATCCTAAGTCATCAAGTTTTTTTACTAATGTACTTGATAACTGTGTACGTTTAATAATATCTTCTTTGCTTAAGAATTCACCATTTTTTCTCGCTTCTTCTACACTTCTTGCAACGTTAGCACCTAAGCCGTCAATGACAACAAATGGTGGAATGATAATATGATTGTCATCTGGATCAGAACAGAATTCTGTAGCTTTTGAGCGATATAAATCAACATTGCTGATTTTATATCCACGGGCATATAATTCTTCACACACTTCGAGAGTATCATATAAACTCTTTTCTTTATTTGTGACTTCTTTTGCCGTCTCACGATTTTTCAAACGTTCATCAATGTTGAACATTCTTTCTCTAACTGCTTCTAAGCCTCTAGACATAACGGTTATATCATAAGCATCACATCTTAAGGTTAGATATTGAATATAGAAGTTCCATGGTTCATGTACTTTATACCAGGCTAAACGAACTGCCATCATAACATAGGCAACCGCATGAGCTTTCGGGAACATGTACTTAATCTTTTTACATGAATCAATATACCAGTCTGGTACATCATGTTCTCTCATTTTCTTTTCTTGATCTTCTTTTAAGCCTTTTCCTTTACGGACATCTTCCATAATTCTAAAGGCATCTATTGGTTCAAGATGTTTATTTAACAAATACGTCATGATATCATCACGACATCCGATAACTTCACTTAGGGCATGACCATTTTGAATTAATGTTTCTGCATTGCCTGCCCAAACGTCAGTACCATGTGATAAACCAGAAATAATAACTAAATCTGAGAAGACATGAGGTCGTGTTTCTTCAAGAACACGTCTTGTTGTTCTTGTACCAAATTCTGGCAAACCTAGAGCTCCTGTTTCTTTTTTATAAACACGAGGATCAGCTTTTAAAGCGTTATCTTCATAGAATAAACTTAATGATTCAGGATCATTCATCGGTATGGTTAGTGGGTCAGTTTTTGATATATTTGTTAACATTCTCATCGCTGTAGGATCAACATGTCCTAAAATATCAAATTTCAAGACATTATCATGAATATCATGGAAGTCGTAGTGCGTTGTCATCCATTCAGAGTTAGGATCATTTGCTGGATACTGGACTGGTGTAAAATCTTCCGCATCATAATTTTCAGGAATGATGATAATACCACCAGGATGCTGACCGGTTGTACGTTTAACGTTTTGACAACCTGCAGCTAAGTAATCTTTCATGGTTGAACGCATATCGGTAATATTCATTTTTTCACAATACCCTTGAACATAACCATAGGCTGTCTTTTCTGCGACGGTACCAATCGTTCCCGCTCTAAAGGCATGTTTTTCACCAAATACCTGTTTGATAAAGGCATGGGCTTTTGCCTGATATTCATTTGAGAAGTTTAAGTCGATATCCGGTGTCTTATCCGCATTAAATCCTAAGAATGTCTGGAATGGTATATTTTGACCATTTCCCTTCATTGTAGTTCCACAATGAGGACATGTTTTATCAGGTAAATCAAATCCTGAACTGATAGAAGTATCTTCTATCCATTCTGAATAATGACAATGTGGACATAAGTAATGTGGCTTTAAAGCATTAACTTCTGTAATACCAGACATTGTAGCAGTAAAACTTGAACCTACAGATCCTCTTGAACCAACAACATAGCCATCATCATTACTCTTTTTAACAAGTAAGTGAGCGATATAGTAATGCACACCATAACCATTACGAATAATATTGTCCAGCTCTTCATTTAACCGGTTAGTTACGATATCAGGAATCTTACCCTCAAATTCGTACATATTTTTTGCTGTATTATTACAGATTTCTCTTAATTTATCATCAGAGTGTTCAATCGTTGGCGGGAAAGTTCCTGCAGGTACTGGACGAACATTTTCAATTTGAGCAAATAATTTCTTTGGATTATCAATAACCATCTGATGTACTAAAGTAACATCATTTAACCAACCGAATTCATCAATCATCTCATTTGTCAAACGAATATGCTGGTCCGGGTTTTTTGTACGGTAACGAAGCATATCATTACGAATATAAAGTGGATGAATTGCTCCTCCTACGCCCTGGCTCATGATATATACATCTCTAAATTTCTTTTGTGCTTTTGTACAATAATGAGCATCACTGTCAGCAATCACCGGCTTATGTAATTTATTTGCCATGGAAATAATTCTCTTTTGAACTGTTTTCAAACGCTCTGTATCAGGAACATTCCCCATAGCCACAAATGTTGTATAGCAGCTTAGTGGCTGTAATTCAATATAGTCATACCAGGACATTGCTTTTTCAAGACGCTCATCATCGCCATTACATGCAAGTTCAAATACTTCATTATTTTGACAGGATGAACCAATTAGTAAATTCTCACGAACGGCATTTACAGCACTTCTTAAAACTCTTGCTTCAGCTGCTACTTCAGCACCTTCTTTACTTGATTTGCTGAAGACTGCAAGGGTCTTTGTATTAGACATGGATACTAATTTATATAAATCTTTTAGTCCATGTTTATTTTTCGCAATTAAAATCGTATGACTTGAACGACCTTTTTTAAATGCATCATCATCCTGAATAACTTCCTGTATATCACGAATTGTATTAGCACCCATTTTTTCTGCATCTTTTAATAAACATAAGAATACATCACCTAATACTTCCGCGTCATAATCTGCTCTATGGGCTACTTCTTCATCATAGGAAATATGATAGTTTCTTGCGATATTGCCTAAACGATATGCTCTTCTTTCTTTTAGAATTGCACGTGACATATCTAAGGTATCAATTGTTGTATTTTGAAGTGGTTCTTTACCAATACGGCGTAATTCTTCATTAAAGAAGTTATAGTCGAAAGAAGCATTATGTGCTACTAATACCGCATCACCAATCCACTCAACAATATCATCACAAACTTCTGCAAATGATTTCGCATTTTTTACCATATCATTAGTAATATTTGTTTTATTTGCAATAAATGGTGGAATAGATACTGGCGGCTTGATAAACATCTGCTTATGTTCAGTTACCATGCCATCCTTAATTCTTACAGCACCAAATTCAATAATATGATCATATTTGCATGATAAACCTGTCGTCTCCAAGTCAAAAGCAACATATTCAGCTTCATTTATTGCTTGATCACTGATGTTATAAACAATATTTAAACGATCTTCCGCTAAATTCACTTCACAACCTAAACCTACCTTAAATGGTCGATCAGGATTATTTTTTGTTAATGAAGAAGCTGTATTATAAGCTTTAACAAATGATTGAACGTCTGCATGGTCAGTAATTACAATTCCTTCATGTCCTAGATTATATGCATATTTAACAATACTTGCTGCTTCACATACACCATCCATTTCACTCATATTTGTATGGGTATGAAATTCTATTCTTTTTTCTAGAGCATCATCTACAATTTTTGGCTTATCTAATTTTGTTAGAGAATCAACATTGAATACAATATCTTTTGCATATGGATCATATGATACAGAACCATAAAAGCGGCAGTAATCACCAACTTTAGCTTCTGATAATTCCGCCTTTTCTTCATCTCTTTTCGCAAATCTTTTAATATTTATCGCATTATCACCATCATATACAGCTGATGTCTGAATAACCATACCTGATTTTGTTGTGAAATCTTCCTGTTTGAAAATTTCACCATCAAAATAGATATTCTTCATTTGATCAGTCACATCATTAAGAGATATCTTTGTATAATCTTCAAGTTTAACTTTCGCTCTTCGTTTAAACTGTTGTGGTGCTTCTTTATTTACTGCTGGTGTTAGTTGTTTATTTACCTTTATTACAGGTACTTCCTCAATCATTGGTGCACTTTCTGGTATATGTAACTGTAATTTCACCTGAAATTCTTTTAGACCAATTTTTGCAAATAAATTTTGCAAATCTTTTAAAGAATTAGACGCATCATCAATCAAGTTTTCACTTGGAAATAACATCTCCAGTGTTTGATTTTTTAAATCAAGTTTTGGTAAACCTTCTTTAAAAATAGTATTCAAACCATAGTGTTCATAGAAATATGAAAAATACTTGTTCAGTTCAATCTGATTGATATTATGCTGTTCTACTTCAATATCCAAATCAAAATGACTGTCATTTAATAGATTTTCTGTATATTCAATAAAATATTTATAAAGATCAAACGTTAATAATTCCTGTACATGAATATGCATGGATAACGTCTTATCATGTCTACAAAATGATAATTTCGTTATGTCTGCTTCTTTTAATGGACTATTTTTTAAATAATCATCATTTTCAATTAATACATATAAATTCTTACTCATACTACAAATTAACGAACCATCTTATCAAATGCATCTTTAGCAGCATTTTGTTCTGCTTGTTTCTTGCTTGAACCTTTCCCTGTTCCTAGTACCAAATCATCCACAATAACATTCATTACAAAAGTAGGTGCGTTGCTTGGACCACTTTCACTGACTAACTGATAACGTACTGTACGTCTATTATCTGATTGAACAATTTCTTGAAGTGCTGTCTTGTAATCTTTAATGACATGTACTTCACCAGGATGTTTCAAATAAGGGATAATTACTTCATCTAGAATATTATCTACAGCCTTCATTCCTTGATCCAGATATAAAGCCCCTAAAAATGCTTCGAACATATCCGCAACAATCGCATCCTTGTTTCTACCGCCTGTTTTTTCTTCACCGCTGCCTAACAGTAAAAAGTCATTCAAATGTAAATCTCTTGCATATATCGCTAATGCTTTTTCACATACAAGCTGCGCTCTTAAACGCGTCATCTGTCCTTCTGATAAAGGTGGATCTAATGGAAAAATATGATCACTGCTCCATAGCTGTAATACTGCATCTCCCATAAATTCGAGACGTTCATTATCATGTACCTCTTTATGCTCATTTGCATAAGAAGAATGCATAAAAGCCTGACGAATTAATTTATCATTTTTAATATTTATTCCACGATTTGTTAACCACTTAATAATATCCATCTTTTTCTCCTAATCCATATAAGAAATTTGTTTCTTATTATCTCTAATAATACTGTCAATCAATAATCTATTTTCTTCTAAATCTTTATTTTCTACAATATGCAAAGCATCTTTTCGTGCCGTTTCAACAATCTTTGTATCGGTGATTGGATTACCTAACACAAAGTCAGGCACACCACTTTGCCTTGTTCCAAGTATATCACCTGGTCCTCTCAAGCGTAAATCCTCATAGGATATCTCAAAACCATTACTTGTTTTTACAAGAACATTTAAACGTTCAAGTACTTTAGGGTCTTTAGAACCTGTAAGTAAATAACAATGCGACGTGCTTGAACCTCTTTGAATACGCCCTCTAAGTTGATGCAGTTGACTTAGGCCAAACCTGTCCGCATCATAAATAATCATTCCCGTAGCGTTAACAACATTCATTCCTACTTCTACAACTGTTGTTGAAACAAGTATCTGTATTTGATTATCATAAAACGCCTGCATGACTTCTTGTTTAGACAACGAATCAAGTTGACCATGTAATAGTCCAACATTATATCTTCCAGCAAATAGTTTCTTTAAAGCCTCACCTATTTCTTCAACATTTTTAATATCGAAAGTTTCACTTTCCTGAATAGATGCACATATTACATATAGTTGATGACCGCTAGCTAATAATTCTTCAATCTCAGGTAATACACTTCTAAAACTATTTTCTTCAATAAGTTTCGTAATTACTTCTTTTCTTCCTGAAGGCATTGTTTCAATTGTACTTACATCTGTATCACCATATAAAGTTGACGCTAAAGTTCTTGGAATTGGCGTAGCACTCATGAGTAAAAAATCTACTGTTTTGCCCTTTTCTTTTAACGCCCTTCTTTGTTCAACTCCAAATCTTTGTTGTTCATCTATAATTACTAGACCAAGACGCGCAAAAGATACATTTTTTTCTAACAGGCTGTGTGTACCAATCAAAATATCAATCTCATGATTCTTTAATTTTTCAAGTATTTCTTTTTTCTCTTTTGCACTTTCTGCACTATATAAAACTTCAATGCGTACACCATATTCTCTTAAAAATGCAAATGATTTTAAATGCTGTTTGGCTAATATTTCCGTTGGTGCAAGTAAGGCAACTTGATTATGACTTAATACAGAAGCGTAAGCACTCATCGCCGCTACAAATGTCTTACCACAACCAACATCCCCCTGTACTAAGCGATACATCACTTTCGTACTCTTTAAATCTTTCAATATTTCATCTATTGTTTTTTCTTGATCTATAGTAGGTGTAAAAGGCATTTTATTCATTACTTTTTTTATTTTAGATTCATCAAATATTTTTGGTTCCTTCTGGATAATATTAGAATTTTCGTTTCTCAGTAATTGTATTGTCACAAAAAACTTCAAAAACTCTTCATACTTTAAAGAACGATATGCCTGCAATATATCATTTTGACTTTCAGGAAAATGAATCTTATTTAATGCATCTTCTTTTGACAATAATCTATATGCTTTGATATATGAACCAGGAATTATGGTGCTAATACTTCCTTTTAATGCTTTTAATGTTTTTTCAATACATGAGCGAATTGTCTTTTGCTTTATATCCCCTTTAGAAGCATATACAGGCGTAATTAAAGGAATTGCATCGAGTGCATGAGCTTGATAGGAAACAGCTGTTATACGATTTTTCCCTTCATAAACTCCCTGTATTGTAACGGTAGAATACATCTTTAATTGTTTATCAGCCCATGGACGATTATAAATCGTTATCGAAAAAATCTGATCTTGAGCCATAATTTCAAATTTACTGCCTGTTCTGTTTCGCCCAAAACGCCATGATTTAACTGCTGATACAAGTTGGCCTTCAACTGTCACTTTATCTTTTATCTTCCACTCACTGAATGGTTTAACTTCTAAAATTTCATAACGAAATGGATAATAAGAAAGAAGACTGTCAGTATCTTCTATATTTAATAACTGCATAGCCTCTTTTTGCTTGGGTGTAAATTTTAAAGACTTATCATTAAAAAACATGTATCTATTTTAGCATTAAAATAGCTCAAAAAAGATACCATCTGAAAAAGATTATCTCTAATTCATTACGTATCTTTCATGCCTATTGCTTTTACAAATAGTAAAAAAGAAATTCTTTTCAAAACTGTATTGATGTAATCAAGAACTGTTTTTTTACTATCTCTTGTTTTTTTGATGACGTTTTTTTAATCATCTTTTATAAATCAATTTGAATGATTATCCATTTCAATTTTTTGATTTACAGCTTTACAAATAATATCGATAACTTCTTTTTCTTTTAAATATTTCTCTTTTATTCCATATTTAATATTTCCAGTAAGTATATTACTCATATCTTCTAATGTATATTTTTGTAATAAATATATTTGTGTGATGCTGTCTAAAGTAGCTTGATTTAGATGATTCATTAAATCATCTTTAGCATATTCTTTTTCATTCAAATCATAGAAAATACATGCACAATACATAATCAATGCTTCTGGCATTTTTTCTTCTTTTCTTAAAAATTGTGCCATTTTAAACATAATTATTCTACTTTCATAAGTTCCATATTTTTGAACATACTGCATTTTCATTTCATTCCATAAGTTATTTTTATAGTTTGAAAGGGACTCATAGCCATATTTATCAAAATAATCGAATAAAGATATTACAGTATATCTCATATTATGAATTTCTTTAATGCATTGATATTTTTTAACAATTTGTTTTCCTTTTTCTGTATATGAGTATTTTGTGTCAGGATATTTTTTCATTAATTCTTCAGCAGTAACATTATCTATTAACATTTTAATCAAATCATTTTTTAGTCCTGTCGTTTTCAATTCATAATTTGAACATAATGCTTTTAATTCTGAAACTGTTAATAATTCTAATGCAGAAGTTAAATCTCCTGAAGTTATATAACCTTGATTTTCTAGATATTTAAGAATAACTTGAGGTTTAGTAATACCATATTCTTCTTCATAGTATTTTGGAAAATTGTTGTTATTTGTTTTTAATTTATCCGCAAATTGAAGAATAAATAATTCTTGAATTGTTAATCCTTCGGGACATCTTGAGTCAAATGACTTTTTAAGAAATTCTGTCCCTGAGTTATTAACGTCATTATTATTTTTAAAATATACATCCCTTGGTTTAGAACCCTGAGCTGGTCCAATAACACCTTGAGTTTCTAAAGTATCAATCAATCTTGCTGCTCGACCATAACCTATATCAAATCTTCTTTGTAACAAGGAAGTGGATGCTTTTTGTGTATCAATTACATATTCTTTTACTTCTTTGTAAAGTGGATCAATCCCACTAAAAGGCAAAATATCATCATTATCTAAAAAAATTTTTAAATCGTCATATATATGATTTTGATTTTGGTAGTTTTGATTTTGAATAAATCTACAAACATTCATCATTTCAACATCATCAATATATGGAGTTATCACTCTTTGTGAAAAATCATTAATTTGTGCTTTATACAATATTTCACCATAATTCGATAAGCCTTCTGCACCTGAAGTACCAATAGCTAGTCTAGATTGTTGTGAATTTGGTAATTTAAAGGCAATTCTACCATCAAATTCTGTCTTAAGCATATCGCTTAAACTGCTCTTATCCGCACTTAAACAAGTAGCAATAATATGTATTCCTGTTATACGTGTTGTAGAAGTAATAGAATATAAAGATTCTGATAAAGTTTTATTTGTACTAACTAAATCATCAATACTATCCACAAACAAAACTATATGTTTCATCTTTTGATTTGGATATTTATCATTATAACTTTCTATATTCCTAATACCATTTTTAGAAAATTGTTGTATTCTATCTTCTTTGATTTTACATAATTTGCGTATAACCGTATTTGCTCTATCAAGAGAAACGATTGGAAAAAGAAGATGTGGTAAAACTTTAAATGTGGCATAATTTAATATTTTAGAATCAATTATTGCTAAAGAAAGATCATCTGGTGTATTTTGCATCAATAAAGAAATAATAATAGAATACATCAAATTAGTCTTACCTGTTTCTTGACTGCCAGCAATAAGATAATTATTTGTCTTAGCAAGATTACCAAAATGTGCATCGCCAAAGA